>CAKMZM010000049.1:3335-19732 GCA_929200365.1 uncultured Flavobacteriaceae bacterium
GGTAACGGATTGGTTATTTGCACCCCTGTATAACAGAATTCTGGTAGCAGATTAGTATTTAGTGAGGTATTATCAATTTAAAAAACATCAACGACTATTAAACTGTAAAAAGTAATAAAGAATTAAATATTCAACAAGGTATTGATTGGTTAGAGAGTATAGCGATTGATCAAAGTTTAGCTCACGAAAAATCTAATTATAAAGTTTTATATAATCAACAATTAGGGAAATTACGGTATATATTCGTTTCTATTTGGGGATTAAAATATAAAATGAAACCAAGTAGGATACGTATTACACCCCAACCCAAAAGTATTTAAAATACACAGTAAGAAAATTGCTTGCTAATAGTACGGCATAGCAGCCAGTGTATAGTGCAACAAAACGATAAAACTAAGTGTTTAGCCAGTTATTTGATTTTTAACAGTTTGCTTTTCCATTTGTCATCTTCCTTTTCAATAATTACCAGACCTTCTCCATCGGTTGTTAATTTTCTTTTTAATTCTCCTTTACTATTTATAAAACAGCTTTTTCCACCAGCTTCAATATTCCAATGTTTCCCACTAAAGTTTGACATTAAAATATTCAAAGAGTAGGTTTTTGCATACTTTTTTAGTTTTTAGAGGTGCCCTAAACCACCATCAATTCCATTCTTAGAATAAAATATACTTGGTAAATAGAACGAACTATTTATTCCAGATGCATTTTGAACATGTAATTCATTTTCTATGTCGGCACAAATAGCGAATGAAATTTTTTCGTTATCAATCTCTAATGTAGGGTTATTTTTAAATGAAGATTCATAAAATAGTTCTTCCCCATCGTGAAGAAATTGTTTTTCCTTATAGATTAGTTGATGGAAAACCATTACCTAATACAAGATTGCAAATTGAACAATTTTCTGCGGCTGATGCATATTTAACTCCTTCAGAGATGGCAAATTTTTTAATTACTCACCTAAATGATGGTCGATTTAATGATAAAAGAATTTTAAATGCTCAATCCATTGCAGAAATGCATACCCAACAGTATGACCATGATTATGGTTTAGGCTTTATGATTGAAAAAAAGAATGATAAAAAACTGATTTGGCACTCGGGTGGAACAGCAGGCTTTAGCACTCATTTTTTGTTAGACCCTGAAACCAAATCTGGAGTGTATATTGCAGCAAATGCAACAAGAGTACAAAAATCGTTGATTGTGTTAGCTAAGCAGGCTTTGAAAGTTTCTAAATAGTAATGATTCATAAAATTAATTATACATAAAAACAAATCTCAATTTCAAAAAAATAAAAGCATGTTTAAATTCCCTACTTCCTGAAAACGATTATTTTGAAGTATGTTCAGAATTTCAGACTATTGACTTTCAGTTTACGTTAGACAAACTGACGTTGTGTTTAAACATGCTCTTATTACCATTTTTGCGTAAACAGAAAAAAACAAATTTTAATGGGTAATTTTTAGATAGAAATGGTATTAGAAATCATTTTGATTTTTCAAATTTTACTCCTCCAATAAGTAGACTATCTTTTTTGATATCCAAACTTTGCGATAATGCACCAAGTGAAACTATATAAGATTTTTCTTTTCCTTGTTTTTTATAAATATGTCCTTCGAGAATACCCCATTTAACTTCATACCTTGATTTATTCTCAGTTATTGAAATGTCTGGCAATCCAACATTATTTTTATAAATACCTGCAATTTTTTTATTTGTATCATTAACCATTAGTTCATTACTTAGGTTAAGTAATAGGCTATTGTTTTTATGATTAAATGATGTAGTGAGTTTTTCTTTTTCGCGATTGAAGATTTCTTCAGAGTCAGTTACATTATTAATTAAGTTGTAAGCATAGTTTGCCGCCAAATGGGTTGATGTCATTCTATTATCGTTTGAAAAAGCGATAATCCCTATCTCTTTTTCAGGAATAAATGATAGATGAAAACTTATTCCAGCGTAGCCTCCAAATCGCATGAGAATAGTATCTTTTTGATATGTAGCAATATCCCAACCTAAACTATAACCATGGCGCTTATAAGTAAAATAAGTTCTGTCTTGAACAGTAGTAGATTCATGTAGTGATTTCCAGGAATCTATAGATGATATAAGTTTATGGTCATTATTAATATTTGCTACCAACCATTTTGATAAATCATTAATTGAAGAAAGTGTCCCTCCGGCAGCATGCATTGTAATATCTTGTTTATAAAACCCAGATTGGTATACTGTATCTTTTGCTACAGCAACTAGGGGGCGAATATCAGAATGATTATAATCACTTATATTTGAGCTGGTATTTACCATGCCTAATGGATCAAAGATTCTTTTCTTCATTTCTTCTTTCCAAGTATTCCCTGTAATTTTTTCTACTATGATTCCAGCTATAATAGGTCCTATATTAGAATACCTAAATTTCCCAGAAGTATTAATTTCAGAATATAAGTTAAAATCATTAATAATTTCTTCATTGTTACCACTATATCCCAGATAGGCTGTTTTATAGGTAACTACATCACAAGAAATACCACTTGTATGATTTAATAGGCTTCTTACAGTAATTAACTTGGTATCAACACGCCCGTTAAATGTTAATTCTGGAATGTAATGATACAACGTTTTATTTAGGTCAATTTTGCCTTCGTCTTCCAATATTTTTAATAAAGTTCCTGTTAAAGCTTTTGTGTGAGAAGCAATATAAATAGGAGAGTCGTTATTTAAAGAAGAGGTCTTACCATGTATTAAATCTTGATTGAATGCATAAGAATAGATCAACCCTGATTTATCTACTATGCCTAGTATTAAATCTCCTTTAAGATTATACTCCTTAAAGAGGTTAGAAATTTTACTTTCAAATTTTGTTTCAAATTTTTTGAAATCAAGTTGATTGGTTTTATTATCAGTGTTGATATCATTTGAATTCTGGCTCTTTTGTTTATATGCACATGAATTTAAAAAAAAGATTGAAATTAGAATTAGCAGATAATTTTTCATTTGATTTATAATAATTTTTTTGCAAAACTATAAGGTTTTTATATAAAAAAATAGAACATATTAAACATTTAATATAGAGGCTATTTTTTTAGGAGAGAACTCAAATGCTTTTTTAAATTGTCTACTGAAATGACTTTGGTCAGAATATCCAGCTAAATAAGAAATTTGCGAAAGGCTCTTATTTCCAGTTATCATTTCAGAAATAGCAAAAGATAATCGCAATTGATGCTGATATGTTTTAATATCTATGCCATAATAGTCGTTAAATGTTCTACCTAAGTATGCAGGGTGAATGTTAGCATCTTTTGCTAATTGATCAATTTGTAAGGAGTCTATAAAATGATTATCAATTATTTCTTTAATTTCTTTAATTCTTCTTGGGATATTTTTATTAAAGCATGCACTATTCTTAATTAAAGTTAAGTTTTGATTTAAGTCATTCAAAACAAGTTTCTTATCATTGTATTTAATGCTTCTTAAAAAATATTTCAACAGCATATTTTGTTCAATCACTTTCCAATTCCTAAAATCTAATTTATAGTACTCCCAATCGTATATTTTTAATGATAATATAGTACAATTTTTTGTGAATTCATTACTATGATTAAGGTAGGCAGGCTTAATTAAAACACAGCCTGATTTTATATGTTTTGTGCCTTGAGGTGTGTGTTCTATTAAACTTCCCGAAAGTAATATACTAATTGTTAAATAGGAGTGATCATGTGAAAGCATGTCACTTTTGTTGAATGAATAGTTCTGTGCACTAATTTTTAAAGAATTATCTTCGAAATAAACCATAGCGTTATAATTCTTAGAATATATTAAAACACCTTATTTTCTCAAAACAATCAATGGTTTTCAGTTCACATTGTTTTCAAACATGCTACTACACTTGTTAGTTAAGTAGTATATGTTTTTTGTAAAGATAGGGAATTTGACCAGTAATTACCTTATATCATTCTAATTAACGTTTTAATATATGATCAAAATAAGCTAGGGATTGCAAAAAAGATAGCTTTGTAAGCTTGGTAGAAATACCCTGCGCTTTTGGCGCAGGGAAATTTACTAGAAACAGTTTTTGTTTCAACATCTAACAAACGGAAAATTTAAAATTAGATTTCTATACCCCAAACAAATAGCACATTGTTTATGGTTACGCCACAATAGCAATATTTTCATATTTAAAGCAAATAGGTACAGTAAAAAACAATAACCCCAGATAAAAAACGAAAAACAAAACTGATAAGGGGTCTGCTTCTTTTAGATTTATTGCTAGACCTTAAAAACTCTTAATAAATTCTGAGGTGCTCTGAACTCCAAAAAAACCAAGAGCTTTTGTATTATTTGTAATATTCATTATGTTACCCGTTAAATTTGCAGGCGGAGGCAAAAACAATTGACCAGGATCGGTTTCACTTCCTGCATTTGTTATTTGATTCTCGAACTGTGCGAATTGATTTAGAAAGAATTGATACGTATTAAAATTTAGATTTGAAATACTAACATGCACTTCTTGTGGATTCTCAACAAGAGACTCTGTTGAATCGAAAGTAGCATTGTCATTTCCATTAAAAAGAACATCATTGGTAAGTTCATTTATTTTAACATCTAAGACGCCATTAGTATAAAACAGAAAATTGATTAGATAAAAATTGGTATCATCAAGAGGATCAGCAAAAACTACACGATTAAGCTTACTTGTTATTTCAATATCGCTTATGGATATAGCTGGTTTTAGAATTTCTTCATCCGATTTAAAAAAAGTTCCATCTGCTAATTCTATTTCTATCCAGTAGGTATTACCAATAATAGAGGTTATCATTTCAGAACTTCTATAGATTCCATTTGTAACATCAAAAGAACTTGTAATTAATTCACTAACTCCCGATGAATCCCTGGTGTACAATGAAATTTGAGCATCATGTATTGGATCTGAGTTTTGATTATCAACAGATACTGTTCGTTGTATTTTAATGTTAACATATTCTGTTCCATTAGTCATAAAGCCTGAAATAAATACTTGAGGTTCATAATTAGAAGCGTTTGGAACTTCACTTACGCAGCCAGTTAACATTAGTACAATTGAGATATATATTGATATTTGATATTTTGATTTCATATGGTTTAGAATTTAAAATTATATGCTATAAAAGGTATTGGAGCCCCTAATACCGAAAATTCAAAAGTTTTTAATTGATTATTCTGGAAAGTTGAAAACACAGAAAAAGCATTTGAGCTACCATACACGTTATAAAGACCAAAATTCCAGTTACTTTGCCATTTTGTATTGGGATTTCCTGTTGGTTTGTAAGTAAAAGAAATATCCATTCTATGGGTATCTGGAATTCGAAATGCATTCCTATCTGAGTAGGTCAAATAAGGATTACCATCAAAATTTAATCTACCTGTAGGTATGGTATTGGGTCTTCCTGTTTGATACGTAAAGAAAACACCTATATCCCATTTTTTTCCTAAACTATAATTGGCAGTAATATTTAGCAGATGGGGTCTGTCATAGTTAGAAGGATAATACCTCCCATTATTTATATTATCTGTATTGAATACACTTGTTGTTTTTCGTTTTGAAACAGAATACGTATAATTAAAATTACCTGTTAGTTTTCCTCGGTTTTTATAGAACCCAAACTCCAAACCGTATGCATATCCATCAGCAGGAAGCAATTGGGTTTCGATATTCTTGTTAATAAATAAATCGGCTCCGTTTTTATATTCTACAAAGTTTTTGAACATTTTGTAATACCCTTCAACAGATAGATTATAGTTCTTATTAGGGGTGTCATAAACATAACCGCCAGATATCTGATTTACTTCAAGAGGCTTTATATGAGTCCCAGAAGGTTTCCATATATCAAAGGGCAATGCAGCAGCAGTGTTAGATATTAAGTGAATATATTGAAATGTTCTATTATACCCTATTTTTAACGCTTTGTGATCACTTAAATCATATTTCAAAGAAAAGCGAGGTTCAAAACCAGAATAGCTTTTAACAACATCACCTTTTTTATATGTTTTTGTATCTATAATTGTATTTACCATTAAAGGAAAATCTGGATTATATAAAGAAACTGTATTTGGACCGATATTTCCAAACCAGGAATAACGAAGGCCAAGGTTTAGAGAAAGTTTATTCCATTTTTTTTCTATCTCATAATAAGGAGCGATTTCCAAACCATTGTCAATACTAAGATCTTTTGGGTTTAGACCATCTTCATCACTTGATAATTTAGCTGGAGTAAACTTATAGAGTGTACTATTAATACCAAATCTCATTTTAGTATTTGGATTAATATAATAGGAAAAATCAGGTTTCACAATCCAGTTCTCTACTCCAGAATTCCATTTAAAAACGCCATTATTATTAACAAAGCCTCCACTATCATTTTGAGAAACTAAGGAATATATATAACTACTATAAATTCCAGATAAATTCATAAATAATTTATCTGAGAAAAGATGATTCCAACGTAATGTAGCTGTAGCATTTTTCCAACGAAAATCAATAGAAGTATCAGGCTCATTAGAACTAGCCGCATCATCCAGTTTCATGACATCTGCCCCAAAATAACCAGAAGCAAAGAGTTTGTTGTTCTCATTAATATTCCATGATAACTTAGTATTCAAATCATAAAAAAACAGCTTGGTGTCTTCTAGGTCATCTCCCATTAATGGAAAAAATATATCAAAATATGATCTGCGACCCGAAATCAGAAAATTGATTTTTTCTTTTATTACGGGACCTTCTAGAGTTATTCTAGAGAATAGTGTTCCTAATCCACCTTCACCTTTAAACTCTTTGGTATTACCTTCTTTTTGTCGAATATCAAGTACAGATGATGCCCTGCCACCATATCTAGCAGGAATACCTCCTTTGTAAAGTGTAATATCCTTAATAGCATCGGTATTTACAACCGAAAATAGACCCCATAAATGAGAAGAAACATACATCGGAGCTTCATCTAATAGCACTAAGTTTTGATCAATATTACCACCTCTTACATTAAAACCAGCTGTACCTTCCCCTATCGATGTTACACCAGATTGCGTTAAGATGACTCTGTTTATATCTGGTTCTCCAAAAAAAGCAGGTAATTGTTTAATATCGTTCACTTTTAAATTATTTACTCCTGACAAAATAGTATGCACCTGACTTTTGTTTGTGGTATCATAAGTAAGTACTACTTCATCTAAAGTATTAGACGATGGGTGTAATTCGAAATTTTGTTTTATATTACTATTTAACTCAGTAATTTCTTCTTTAGATGTATACCCTAAATAAGAAATTTGAAGAGTATAATTGCCTTGTGATAAGGTTAAGGAATAAAACCCATATTCGTTTGTCGTAGCCCCTTTGTTTTCGCCAACTACAATAACATTTGCTCCAAGTAGTGTTTCTCCAGTTGCAGCATTTTTAATAGTTCCGCTTATAGTATACTTTTTGTTTTGAAATTTTTGTCTAGAAAGGATAATAAGTTTATTTCGGAATTTATAGTGTATCCCGATATTGCTAAACAATATAGCTATAGTTGAAGCAATGTCTTTATCGAGGACATTGATACTTATTTTTTGAGCAATATCGATTTCATCATTATTATATACAAAACTATATGTGGTCTGCGATTCTATTTGACTAAGAATCGACTGCAAAGAAGTGTTATCTAGTTTTAAGGTAACTTTATTTTGAGAAAAACTAGTAAATGCCATTAGTTGAAAACAGCATACTAGGCAAATGATACATGATAGTCTCATTAAAAAAATATTTCTTTTTGAAATGCATTTCCATTGTAATGAAACAGCGATTTGTTTTATTTTCATAAATTTGAATGTTGTTAATTAGTACTAATCTTAGGCGATTTGTTTTGATTGACACAGATAGGTGGGGAAACGGCAATTTCCCCACTTTTTTATTTAATTATCCACTCATTGGTTTGTTGATTTAAATTGTAATTAAAATCCTTAGAAACTTTAAGCGCTTCTAAAATTTCTTCTATAGGCGTTGATTTATCAAAAGAAGCTGTAAATTTTGAGTTGGCAATTGTTTCATTTTCAAATACTAATTTTATATTTAGTTGATTCTTCAGGTTGCTTGCGATATCTTCAAATGACATATTTTGAAATCGAATCTTACCTTTTTTCCAGGCCAAAATCGTTTGTTTGTTTTCAATTATTGTTTTTATGGGTTTTCCGTTGGCTTTCATAATCTTAATATGATCATTTGGAAGCATTATTATTTTCTCTTCAAAGTAGTTTTTAGAAGACACTTCGACTTTTCCTGTTAGAAGCGTAGTTTCAAGATATGTATTTTTCCTATAGGCATTGATATTAAAACTTGTACCTAAGGCTTTTATGATAACATGATTTGGTGTCTCTACTGTAAAAGGGTGAATTTTATCTTTTGCAACTTCAAAAAAAGCTTCACCATCTAATAGAATAGTTCTTGGAGCACCCTCTTTATAAGAAATTTTGCTTGCTGCATTTAACCAAACCACAGAACCATCAGAAAGCGCAACTTGTTTTTCTTCTCCATAAGTGGTTTCTATAGTAATGATATTACCCGATAAATTTTGGTATGTGATCCCTGCAATTGAGATAAAAAGCACAACAACTGCAGCATATTTCAGATACTTTTGTATATTCTGAATCTTTCTACTGCGAGGTGCTATAGATGCAAAAAACTTATTTTTCTCTGCTTCAATGTCAATATCATCATCAAATTGATTTTTCTCAGTTGCGTTATAAATATTAACTATCGAATTAAATACCTCTTCATCAAAATCATGTGAACGTTTCCAATTCTCGACTTTTGTTCGTGTAGCTTCATTTGCACTCATAGAGACATAAGCCCAAATGTCTGTTTCTTGAATTTGATGATCTTTCATAACAGGGTGTTTAACTATAAGACGTTTGTTAGATAGTAGTACCCTATTAATAATTTACAAATAGTCTTTAAGTCTTTTCCGGAAAGTAATCAATGCCTTAGAAATATTGGATTCTACCGTTTTGACAGATATATTTTTCAAAGAAGCAATTTCTGTGTAGGTAAGCCCTTTGTTCCTCGATAATTTGAATATTTCTGAAGTTTTTGGCTGTAATGATTCGTAGATGCTATCTATTTCTTTTTCTAACTCCCATTTGGTATCAATATCTGTAACAAATTTGGCATTTAGACTATATAGATCGAGGTGTTTTTCTTTAGTTTGATTTTTTCGATGGTTATCTATAATTTTATTTTTCAAGACTGTAATAAGATAGGATGCTACAGCCCGTTCATTATCATTAATATTTTCAATGTTTTCCCAAAGTTTAATAAATGTTTCCTGAACAAGTTCCTCAGCAATATCCTTTTGCTTAACCACTTTAAAAGAATAATTAAAGAGTCTTTTATAATGCTTGTCAAATAATGCTGAAAATATTTTTTTCTTAATTCTTATTGACTTCATTTATCAATTTTTTGATTGGTAAAGCTATAAAATATTGTTAATTGAAAGATTAAATAAAGACTAATTTCTTTTTTGTTTCTAAATGATTTTGTATTAAAAACAGCATCTAAATGATTAGACAACATTATTGAAAAAAAATTAGTACATGACAAAAATTAACTGTGAATAGTAATACGTCTAATCATTTTATGGTTTATCAAGACCTCACAGGTCTTAGAGACCTGTGAAGTCTGCAAAACAACAATTTAATAATATTTTAATAATCAATTATTCAAATGTTTATCCTAATTTTTTGTCATGTACTTAGCCAATTCATATAAAGAAGACACAAAACACGCTATCATTATGTCAATACCGTAAAATTATTACGGTATTTAAATTATACTGTATATAATATGTATTTTTGCTTTTTGTTAATAGTCACCCCAATCATAATCAAATATCTTGATGTCTATTAATTACACAATTGCAATCATTGAATTTATTAATAAGAGTGTTTTAATAATTTAACCAAAGCGTTATGGCTTTACAGAGTGAATATACTATTATTATATCGGGTCAACAAATTCCCGTTATCAAAGAATTTAGTCTTATCGAAAAAATGGGAGAGCATACTACTTTTTCTCTTTCGGTAAGAGCAGATGTATTAGAATCTTCATTAGATGATACATCTCTATTAGGAGATAGTCGACAATTTTTAGGACAAGATATCTCGATACAGATACACTCTATAGGAGGTTTAGAAGGGTATCATGAATTTGAATTTAAAGGACTCGTAACAGGAGTAGAAATGATTAAAGGATTTCATTCAAACTCAGGCGACAGTATTCTTTTTGAAGGAGAAAGTAGTTCTATTGTTCTTGAAGATGGTGCAGACTATCAAAGTTTTACCGATAAGTCTCTTTCTAATATCATATTAGATGCTATGGGGCTGTATGATCAATCTAAGCTAAATGTAGCCATTGCTCCAGAGAATGATAATACCCTTCTCTATTCGGTAATGAATGGAGAAAGTCGTTTTCAATATATAAAACGATTGGCAATAAGTTGTGGAGAATTTTTCTTTTATAATAGAGACACTTTATACTTTGGTAAGCCCAATATGGGTGATGAGGTTCTTCTAACCTATGGTACAGACTTAAGGAGTTTTCGATTAGGATTACAACCCAAAAGTGCAAATTATAATTATATATCGCACGAATATCATAGCGAAGAAACAGTAAACGCAACAACATCCAGTATCTCATCTGGTGCACAAGGATACACTGCTTTTACATCAGGAATATCAAACGATCTTTTTCATAACGAAACAACTATTCTTCACCCTTCCTATGATAACAGAGACAATAAGCAACGATTAGATGCCTTGGTAGAACTTCAGAAAAAAGTGCTAGAACAACATCAAGTAACCATAAGTGGTAGTAGCGACAATCCTGGTGTTAGTTTGGGTAAGATTATCAAATTACAAAATACAGAAGGAAGTTTTGGAAGCTATCGGGTTATTGAGATAAATCATAGTGCAAAAACAAACGGTGATTACTTAAACGAGTTTACAGCAGTTCCTGTAGATATCGATGTATCACCTATTACCAATATTGAGTTCTTTTCTATGGCACAACCCCAACTTGCCAAAATTGTAGATACCAATGATCCAGAGGGATTGAGTCGTGTGCAAATACGGTACGCATTTGATGAGAGAAATGGTGTTAATAGCCCATGGATTAGGGTAGCAACCCCCTATTCGGGTACAGATTATGGGATACACGCTATTCCAGAAATCGGCAGTTCGGTAATTGTAGGATATCATTCTGGTAATATAGAACAACCCTATGTGATGTCGGCACTTTACACAGGAGTACAGAAAAACGCTAATTGGCAAAGTGAAAACAACAATTATAAAGGTTGGCATACCAAAGCAGGCAACAAAATAGAATTGAATGATACCACAAATGGAGAGACCATCACCATTACTGATAAGAATAATAACGTAATCAAAATTGATACCGCCAATAATAATATAGAGGTATCTGCCTTAGAGAATTTGATATTAAATGCCAAAAACTTTCAGCTCAATGTAGAAGAAGATGCAGTTATTAACATTGGTAAAAATACAACGATTGAAAGTGGAGAAAACCTAGATATGACTTCTGCCAATATGACCAATACAGTTGATGGTGAACTACGTGAGGAAATAGGAGGAGCCTATTCTCAAGTTGCTTCTGGAACAGAAATACAAAGTGATGGTGATGTAAAAATAGAAAGTGCAGGATTAGCAACCCTAAAAGGAGGTAGTGATGTCAAGATTAGTAAAGGGTAATAATGAGGTCTGTACGTCGCCATAAAAGAAGTTTTACCATAGATGAATGCCAACTTATATTTCCTAAAGATGGAATGCGGCAGTATCGTATTGTTAATGAAATATCGTTACTAAAGACCAAACCAATAAAAAACGTTTTTACAAGAAACCTTTCGTTGACTGTATTAGAATCATTACAAGGCGATTCGATAAGAATAGTTTCTTTAAAAACACATTCGCTACAATTACTAATGAATGGAGAAGCCGCTGCAAATAATGCATTGGCAAGTATATTGGCAACTGTATATGATCAATTGGTTTTAAAAATACGATATGATGGTAGCATCTCTGAGATACTAAACCTAGACAATATTCAAAATAAATGGAACACTATTTCTAATCAAATAGCATCTAGTTACAGTGGTAGAGAAATTAATCGATTACTAGAGAAAATAGCATCTAAGTTACGTTCTGAAAAACTGGTGATTCAAGAAATCCAACAATATAATTTCTTTGGCCTTTTAGTAAAAGAAATCTATGGTACTTTTAATAATGCATCCCCAGTGGTTAAGAAACAAAAGCTTACAACCTTTACTAAAAAATTAGAAGAAGATATTTTTCTAGAAGAAATAGATAAAAACAGGATTTTATTAAACTGTTCATTGAGTAAAAAAGAGAATAAAGATATATCATATTCAGGATTTTTTCGTTTTGATACAGAGACTTGCTGGCTACAAGATGCAGAAGTACAACTATCAGAACCTAACAGGAATAGTATATATAGAGTAACACAAATCGAAGAATAATGGCAGGTAAATATGTAATAAACGGCGCAAAAATTAAATGCTCATTATGTACAAAGCCAGAAGGTAAACTAATGGTAACCTCTAATCTGGTAGGTGTGCAGGATCAGTTTTGGGCTACCGAAGCCGATAAAGGAAAATCAAACCTTTTATTTCAGGGCAATTGCACCAAATTCACTAATAACCCACCCCCTTGTATGGGAGTCATAGCACCAATCCAATGGCAAAATACTGCTATGGGAATGAAAGTAAACGGAAAAGCCCCTTTACTAGAAAACTCTACCATTATGTGTGCAACAGGGGGTGTGCCTATAACCATAGCAGATACTACACAAACATCTGTACCTACCAATCTACAATCTATAGAAGAAAGTGACGCTCCCGTTCCAGCACCAGAAGAAACGGATGATCCAGAGATTATAGATGCCTATTGGGTAGATAAGGATATGAATAAAGAAACTACACTTGATTTTGGAAAGAAAGCACGTATACGTATCAAAACAGAAAATGCACTGGATAAAAAAATAACACTAAAAGTATATGAAAGTGATTTTGGCCCTTTGAACGATGATTTTATATGGCAACACGAATGGCAACTTAAAAATAAAGACACTGTTCTTTCCTTTAACATTACTCCCAATATGTTTATCAAAGGAGAAGAAGATCTGGTTCATTTTTATTTTACCTTACAAATAGAAGATCAGGATGAAGAAGAATTTTCTAATAGCGATACAGATTATTTAAAGGTACATTTGGTTCGTTATGTTCCCAAAGTTATGAGAGCCTTGGGGTGGGGTGTTGGCGCAGCATTGCAAGACGAATGGTTTAAAAGATCCCCTAGTGAAACCCCATCTTCTAATACCCCTGATTTGTCCATCGTGACTATGGACTGGGCATTAGGGTTTCAAAGGTTAAAAACGGTTTATGATACCATAATCCAGCAAGTAATCTGGGTAAATACTGATGGAAAAGATGCTCTGGTAAAAGAAATAAAACGAATGCAGATCGATGCAAAAATTTCTATACCAACAAGTGAAGGCAATAGTACTTCATTTGGAGTGTATGACTCCAGTATAATTACGCATAGAAGCAGAAAAATTCCTGAATTTGACAAATATCATTACCAAGAAAGACCCTTTGATCAATTTCCATTAACCGCACCATTAGATGATCTAACTGCTGCTTTGGGCAATACCGTATTTCGGCTAGGTGCTGGCGGAATGATAAAGAAGGAAAAAGATGGTTATCTTATACAGGTAACAAAAGTTTACGTTTATTTAATGGATTCTTTTAACTATATAGACGACTCATTAGTGAATAGAGTAAGAAGCCAAGACCTTGGATACTGGAAGATAGAAACCAATGAGGTTAAGAGATTATCAGGAATCATAAGCCCTGGCTATAGAAAAATAAATAATGATAGCTACAATGCATATAGAGAAGAAATAGGTATGGGAGGGGATTTTAACCTTTACAGTGATTTACGTTTTATAAATACTAATGATAGCTTTAAGGTATCATTGACAACTTTTTAAAATAATGAGAAATTTTTTTATGATTATTGCATCGATTGTCATTTTGTTATGCATCATAGGTTTTTATTTTTTGTTCATAAAACAAACAGGTATTCAATATCACAGCCCTCAAGGTCAGTTTGTGATCATTATAAAAAAGAAACAAAACCTCTTTAGTATCGTTATGCCAGGAACTGGAGGTAAGGGTAGTACTCCCGTCACTGTTATCTTGAAAGATAAATCAGGAAAAACCATAGGAAAAAGCAGCGACAATCCTGAATGCTCTATTTTTGATGGTAGTATCGAGATAGAATGGGATATGAAAAACAATAAAGTCTGGTATGGAAGAGGAAAAATGATAGATCTTAAAACAGGCAGGGTAGGTTGTTGAATGCAAGCGAATATGACAGCACTAATTAATAGGCAAAAAATGAAAAAACCGAAATATCTCATATTAGGAATAATAATTTTAATAACCACTACAGGCTACTATGTATACCAAAAAGCTATGATCTTAGCAACCCATACAAGTCCCAATGACAACTATAAAGCAATTATCAAAAGAAACAGAGGCTTTTTTATCCCTACAATGCCAGGAGACGGGGGGGCAAACAGTTTGCCAGTAGTAGTAATCCTAAAAGACAGCTCAGGCAAAACCATAGAAAAAAGCAGCGACAATCCTGAATGCTCTATTTTTGATGGTAGTATCGAGATCGCTTGAGATATGAAAAACCAATGGTTATGGTATGGCAAAGCAAAAACCATAAATCTAAACACAGGTAAAGTAGAATGCTAGAAACCGATATATGAAATACGATAATGACCCACAAGTATTAAGTGTAGAAGAATACATCGCACAACGCGAAAAGGAAGCCGAAGAAAAAGGAGAACGCAAACCACGCATTCGACCCAATGTTAATTACACCAGTTTTGTACTAAACGAGGTAGAAGAGGTAAATCTGGAAAACACCGAAAAGGTATTGGTTAAAAAAGTAGAAGGACCCTCTGAAATTAAAGCAGGAGAAATTGCCACCTATACCATTACCACTTATGGTGGCGAACCTACAGAAAAAGATAAAAAAAACCTGTATTGGAGCGTATATTTTGATGGTAAAAAAAGTAGTCGAATCCGTATACAACGCAACGGTGTTAAAGAACATCCAGACGCTAGTGCCGATATCTATTCTAGAAAAAACAAAGCCCTGATCTTATATGCCAAAAGAACCCCAAACGAAGATAAACTAGAAATCAAATTCTCGAAATGGTTAGATGGTAAAAAAATAAAAGTAGAAGCACATCGCGAGGCAACCTCGTTCGATACTAACTGCCAAGTACAAACCACGATAACCGCCAAACCAGAAATACTATCCATCGATTGGGTTAATGCAAAAGAAAAACCTATTAAGTTTGCTGGATATGACCAAGAAGTATTCTTAGCCATAAAAACACTAGGCCTGTTGGGCAGTAAAATCGCACTCGATATTTTTGACTACGACAAAAACAACGAAGACGATAAATTAGAATGGGGAAATAATACCATAAGTATTACCAATAAAAAAACGATAGTCCCCTTTCCTATCAAAAAACGTACAGACTATGGGCTACAACAAAAAGACGAAACCAAACCAGGATTAGACCTATATGCGGTAGTAAATAGTAGCGACCCCTTAGAAAACAGCAAAGACAAATACGCCACCTATCTCGATCTTAATCCCGACGAAAAGATCATTACCGCCTATTTTGCCGAAGAACGAAAAAAAGAAGTACAAAAAGGAGAAGAACCCCCCAAACCAAGACCCAAAGTAGAAGAAGTTGCTGCTATAAAAGTGCATACCATAAAACGGTTTGAAACCCTACCCAAAATAGCCAATCTATATGGGGTACAAAAAGACACCTTAAAAACACATAACGAATTAGCCACCGATAAAGTACGCCATGGGCAAGCGCTTAAAATACCAACCCCAGAAGAAGCCCAAGCTATAGAAACTGCCGCACCAGAAGTAACCCATACAGTAAAAAAAGGAGACATCCTATACGATATTGCCAAAAAATACGGAGTATCGCACTATAAAGAAATAAAAGCCTATAATGGCCTAACCAGCAATTACCTAAAAGTAGGACAAGTATTAAAAATACCTCCCAAAGATGGGGCAAAACCCCCAACCCCGGTAGCACAACAAAACAACACCCAAAAAGAAGAAGAAAAAAACACCAAAACAGTAGTGTATTACCAAAAGATCGATAGCGCTGGTTTAGGAAGCGAAGTACACCTAACAGCCGAAACCCAAAATCTGGAAGGCAAAACCGTTACCTTTAAAGTTTTTGAAAAAGAACC
>CAKMZM010000050.1 GCA_929200365.1 uncultured Flavobacteriaceae bacterium
TGGTATACTTTTGGATTGAAATACTGGTATACTTTTCGGTTGAAATAAACAAAATCACTATGGACTAAAGTACCATAGGTTTTTAAACCTGACTAAAGTCAGCACTACCTAATTACTCAAGTATGAAAGCATCTGTATCATTATCAGATTTACGATGATGTTCCAAATATTCGTTAACCATCTCATCTGTGATATTTCCTGTACTCCAGCAACCAAATCCAATACCCAAAAAATGGCGAGCCCAAATACTTCTTATGAAGTGCAGGAAACTCTTGTTGTAATTTTCTTGAGCTTCTACCCTTTAGCTTCTTTACTAAATTACTTACAGATTGTGATGGACGATACTCAATATGCATGTGGATATGATCTTTACTAACTACACCCTTCAATATATTGACGCCTTCAGCATCGCAAACCTGAATCAGAATAGCTCTACAACGCTTCTGAATATCACCAACCAAACAGCATAACGATATTTGGTACTCCAAACTATATGCACCGTTAACCGCGAAACTGAATGTCCATTTACCCTTTGTCCTAGCATAAGGCAAAGGTAGGTTTTTTTAGAAGCTAAAGCGAAATGCACTAAAGTGCATAGTTTTAACTATTTCTGAGACCAATAAAAAAAGCAATGGGATACCCGTTGTGCATTTTGAATGAAGTGATTTAATTCAAAAAATCTTATTCTCTGTACTTTTTTTTAATAAGCTGAGGTTTCCCGTAAGAATTCTAAAAAAATCTGTATTAAATTAGTAATAGATAAAAGATAATGAAAAATATACTTCTGTATATACCTCTCATTACAACGTCAGCATACTGATCAATAATTGCCTATACTTACTATAACTAACTATGAATAACTTAATTTTAAAAAACACGGATATGAGTTTAAATAAAATAGCTAGAAAAAGTGGTGTAACATTAAACTCACTTAGAGACCTTACCAAAGGGAATGTAAGGTCTGGCATCGCAAATAAGCTTGGGGTTACGACCTCTTCATTACAAACATTTGTAGATGGAGGTACAAGTAATGGACTTGCTTCTAAAATAGAAATAACGTCATCAAGCTTACAAGAACTTAGAAATATGATTGGACAACAAGGTGCAATTGGATTAATTGTTCGGTTATTACTAGTTTAAAAACTAGTTCCTATAGTTCATCATAATCGATATTCTTATCAAGAATTTTGATCATCGTTGTATAACCTTACAGCTTCGAAAGAAGTACATTTTATAGACAACCTATATATCAAAGGTGTTTATCTTATAAGATCAAAGATATAAACTTAAATCTTTTACACTGATTTGTAATAAAGCAATATAAAAAACGACCTATCATAGTATGATAAAAGAATTTAACGAGTTTTCGACTGGTGCTATGTTAAAAATTGCTAACGAAGAGCTATTGCAATCCTACACAACATCAAGACTTATAGAACTGTATACTTTTATTTGGATTAAAGGTACTGATATTAATGTAGAGATTGATGGGGTTTCTACAACCTTTAAAAAAGATAAGATTGTAGTGCTAACTCCAAATCAGTATTTTAGGTTTATTGATGGATCAAACATATTAGTATATCAATTTAACAGAGAGTTTTATTGTATTAAAGATCATGATAAAGAAGTAAGCTGTGTAGGAGTCCTCTTTTATGGTAACACTGCCATTTCTGTCATAGAATTAAACATTAAAGAACAGAACAAATTAAATCAATTACATAAAGTTTTTTTGGATGAATTAGATACTGTAGATAACATACAGGCAGAAATGTTACGCATTTTAATGGCTAGGTTTATAATAACGACTACACGTCTTATTAAACAGCAAAACAATTATAACAACCTTGGAAACCAGATAGATTTGATTAGAAATTTCAATATTCTGGTAGATACTAATTTTAGAAAAGAACATTCTGTAGGATATTATGCTCAAAAACTATTTAAATCCTCTAAAACATTATCAAATAACTTTGCTAAATTTGAAAAAAGCCCTCTCCAGATTATTCACGATCGAATAATTTTAGAAGCTAAACGCCTACTGATATATACTGATAAATCTGCTAAAGAGATTGCGTATGAAATTGGTTTTGAAGAGGCATCTCACCTTAGCAGAATGTTTAAAAGACATACATCTCTATCTCCTTCAGAATTTAAAAAACAATTAAAACCAAAACTCGAAAAAAAGTATTAATCAGAATACAAGGAAAAGATTTATACCATGTTATTTACACTCATTACATCTTTGCATTATTATAAAAACAAAATAAGTCACCGAAATGTTTTCGGGTAAAGTATATTAGAAATGAAAACTTCAACCCACTCCATTAATATCTTAATGTTTGGTATTTTATATATCTCTTTTTTGATAAGTAATGCTCAAATAAATCCCGAAAATCAATTAGAAATTGTGTACCTAAATAAAAATGTCAAAGAAGTAGTATATGTAAATAGTTATAGTAATTTTAACGCTAATCTTATTGTCGCAAATGAAATAAATTTTAAGAATCAAGTTCAAAAAAATAGCCAAGATAATGATCACTTTTTATTTCTTTCAGAACGAAGACACCTAAAAACACCAACTGTATCTTACTTAAAAACCACACATAAAGAAGTTAATCAAATTATTGATTATAAACACCTTAAACCTTCAATTAACAAGAAACCACCTGAACTAACTAATCAGTTTAAGAAAGATAATGATCTAGAAGAATTGTATATTATCTCAAGAAAGAATACTTTTAATGGGGAAATTAACGCTTTAACCAGCGTTTTATAATGTGCTTACCACACTAAAAATCTAACAAATAATCACCATGAAAAAAATTCTACCCCTCTTGTTACAAATAGTAGTAGCATTAATATTGATTCAAACTCTAAGGTTTAAATTTACTGCTCACCCAGATAGTGTGTATATATTCACAAAAGTTGGATTAGAACCGTATGGTCGAATAGGAACGGGGATAACCGAACTAATCGCTGGAATCTTATTATTAATACCAAAAACAGTATGGATTGGTGCAATGCTAACTCTTGGTATTATAGGAGGGGCTATCATGATACATTTAACCAAACTAGGTATTGAGGTTAATAATGATGGCGGAATACTCTTTATTACTGCAGTTGTAACTTTTGTATTAAGTGCTATTATTCTTTGGATTAAGAGGAAAGAAGTTAAGTTCTTTTAATTCAAAAGTAATTAGATTCTATTTTAAAGCAAAAATAGTATGAACACCTCTTCAGGATAGAGGTGTTTTTTTATTCCTAGGAAAAATTGACAAGTTCTTGGGAAAAACTATCATTCTTTTCCCTTTTGCTATGATGCATCTTTGTATTATTAATTTAAAATGATACAAAAATGATTATACAGCATAAATCAATTTTCAATTTAATTGAAATTTTTAGCAAAGGAAGAAAAAAAGTAGCCACCTCTATTCTCCCAAAAACACATTGCGAACAAAAAGGCATTCATGATTTTTATTGTGATATCAAAAAATATTTCATTCAAAAATAGATTGGGAGTATTTGACAAACAATCGGGAAAAATGACCATTCTACCTCATCTATTTCAGTAGAATCTTTGCTTAAATGATTTAAAATCAGAATAAAATAAGCAAAAAAAAAATCAATACAATAACTAAAAATAATTTATAATATGAGCACATTTAATGTACCAACAAGAGAAGAAGTAACCACTGGTAATCAAGCAATATTTGATGACCTAAATAAAGCACTAGGGTTTGTACCTAATTTATATGCAACCTATGCCCATAGTGAAACAGCATTAGAGAACTACCTAAATCTCTCAAATGCTAAAACATCACTATCTGCAAAAGAAAAAGAAGTTGTAAATCTAGCTGTTAGTGAAGCAAACGGGTGTATTTATTGCTTATCTGCACATACAGCTATCGGAAAAATGAATGGATTTACAGACGAGCAAATATTAGAATTCAGAGCAGGGCATTCTTCTTTCGATACTAAACTTAATTCACTAGCTAACCTCGCAAAAAACATTACCAAAAATAGAGGTAAAGCTGATCAGGAAGTAGTCAATAATTTCTTTGCCGCAGGATACTCTAAAGGAAACTTAATAGACACTATAGTATTAGTAGGAGATAAAACAATTTCCAACTACATCTATGGCACAACCCAAATTCCTGTAGATTTTCCAGCTGTACAATCACTAGAAACTACAGAAGTCTAATTACTCCTAATTAAACCTCACAGATTGATCTCAAACCTAATAAGTGTATCTGTGAGGTTAAAAAAATAAATATAAGTATCAAAATCATGAAAAAATTAATTACCGTATTCTCATTTATTTTAGCAATCACATTCAATGCACAAGCACAAAAAATAAGAAATGTTTCTTTAGAGCAAACCAAAGGAGAATTTACTCAAAAAGAAATAAAACTATCAGAAGGAAGCTATGTATTCAATATTAGCAACAACCATGCAGGAACAGATGTTGGATTTGTTCTGGTTCCTGAAGGTAAAGATGCTTCTAACGCTAAAAATCATATACAAACAGCATATGTAACTAAAGTAGTAGCCGAAGGAAAAACCGAAAGTTCACAGACAGTTGCATTGCAAAAAGGAACCTACAAATATTTTTGTCCTTTAAACAAAACTCCTCAATACACTCTAGTTGTAGAGTAATTTTTCTGACTTTTTAAAATCTAAAACCTTGTTAATGCAGATTAACAAGGTTTTTCTTTTTATATTTTAGCCCAAAATAACCCACAATGAAAAAAGTCTTAGTAGTACTATCATCTATTTTATTATGCATCGCATGCAACAACAACACTAAAAAAGAAAATAAATATGAAGAGGAAACAGAAGTAAGAGACCCAAAACCTGTGGTAGATAAAAAACAAAACAAAATACCAACTACAGCCGAAGCAATCGCTAATGCTAATGGATTAAAGCATTGGGACAAGGTAAAAGAAATCAGATTTACCTTTAATGTTGATCGAGACAGCAGTCACTATCAGAGATCCTGGAATTGGAAACCAAAAAAAGATATTATAACCTTAACCTCTGAGAAAGATACAATAACATACAACAGATCTCAATTAGATAGTATTTCTATTAAAGCAGATCAAAAGTTTATTAATGATAAATATTGGTTATTAGCTCCTTTTAATCTTGTCTGGGATGCAGCAAACTTTACTTCAAAACATGAATTAAAAGCCATTGCCCCTATAAGTAATATCGAAATGCAAAAATTAACCATAGTATATGAAAAAGAAGGAGGGTATACTCTTGGGGATGCTTATGATTTTTATTTTGAAGGGGATTTCATCATTAAAGAATGGGTATTTAGAGAAGGAAATCAACCAGAACCTTCACTGATAACTTCCTGGGAAGATTATCAAAACTTCAGCAATATTAAAATTGCCAAAACCCACATACGTAATGAAGGAAAGTGGAAACTTTATTTTACAGAAATTAAAGTAATTACAGAGTAAAAAAGAACAACTTTATAGCGAATTGTAAAAAGCTTAAATCATTTCAATATCAAAATTGAGTTGTTGTCTCTGGTATTGTTTTATTTTTGTAAATTAGTAAAACACTGTTTCAATTAATAAAACAACTAAAATGACCATAGCATCAAAAGCTAGCTTAGAATGCGCAAAAGAGCTTGATCAAAAAGATAAAATAGCACCATACAGAGATCAATTTCATATTCCAAAAGATAATAACGGAAATAATTGGATATACATGTGTGGTAATTCTTTGGGGTTGCAACCAAAAACTACGAAGAAATACATTCAGCAAGAACTTGAGGATTGGGCAAATCTTGGTGTAGAAGGTCATGTTGAAGCTAAAAATCCCTGGATGCCATATCATGAGTTTTTAACAGATGCTATGGCAAAAGTGGTCGGTGCAAAACCCTTAGAAGTAGTTATCATGAATACGTTAACTACTAATTTACATTTGTTAATGGTATCTTTTTACCAACCTGATAAAACTAAATATAAAATTGTAATAGAGAGTGATGCATTTCCTTCTGATCGTTATGCAGTAGAATCTCAATTGCGATTTCATGATTTTGATCCTAAAGAAGGATTAATAGAATGGAAACCACGCCCAGGAGAAGAACTATTAAGGCTGGGGGATCTGGAAACTATTCTGGATCAACAAGGTAATGAAATTGCTTTATTATTAATCGGAGGCGTAAATTATTATACTGGTCAATATTTGGATCTTAAGAAAATTGCAGATTTAGGGCATGCCAAAAATTGTATAGTTGGTATTGATCTAGCACATGGCGTTGGCAATATCCAACCAGAATTACATAATTCTGGAATTGATTTTGCGGCATGGTGCACGTATAAATATTTAAACTCTGGTCCTGGCAGCCTTGGAGGGTTATTTGTTCATGAAAAACATGCGTATAATAAAGATCTAAAACGTTTTGCTGGTTGGTGGAGTCATAATAAAGAAACCCGTTTTAACATGCGTCAGGAATTTGACATAATGCCTGGTGCAGAAGGATATCAATTAAGCAACCCTCCTATTCTATCTATGGCAGCCATCAAAGCTTCTCTAGATATTTTTAATGAAGTAGGAATGGATGCTTTGAGAAAGAAATCTAAAGCATTAACGGGGTATTTCGAATTTTTAATTAATCAAATAGATACCGATAGAATCAAAATCATTACCCCCACTAATCCAGAAGAAAGAGGATGCCAGTTATCTATACAGGTAAAGAATGCAGACAAAAGACTTCATCAACAACTTACAGACCACCATATAATTACAGACTGGCGAGAACCTGATGTTATACGCTGTGCTCCAACACCACTATATAACAGCTTTGAAGATGTATACAGAATGATCGAAATACTAAAAACATTAATATAATGCAAAAAGAAGAAAACATACTCATCATTGGTGCTGGTTTATGTGGCTCTCTCTTAGCATTACGACTGGCACAAAGAGGATATCAGGTAACTGTATATGAAAGCAGACCAGATTTAAGAACCACAGATATTTCTGCAGGTCGTTCTATTAATCTGGCATTATCAGACCGGGGTTTAAAAGCCTTAAAAATGGTTGACATCGCAGACAAAGTAACTCCGTTGTGTATTCCAATGTATGGTAGGATGATTCATGATATCGAAGGAAACATGTTTGCCTCCAACTATTCTGGAAAAACAGGAAAATATATCAATTCTGTTTCCAGAGGAGATTTAAATGGTTTACTACTTACCGAAGCCGAAAAATATGAAAATGTAACTTTTCATTTCAATAAAAAATGCACTAGCGTAGATATCGAAAATACAGTTGCAAAATTTAAATGCTACACAACCAAAGAAAAGTTTGAAGTACATGCAGATATTATCTTTGGTGCAGATGGTGCTGGTTCTGCCCTTAGAAAAAGTTATTATCTCGAAAAAAAGTTTTTGTTTAGCTATTCTCAAAATTATCTGACACATGGATATAAAGAATTAGAAATCCCTGCAAGTAAGGCCGGAAATCATCAAATAAGTAAAGATCATTTACATATTTGGCCACGAGGGCAATATATGCTTATTGCTTTGCCCAATTTAGATGGTAGTTTTACAGTTACTCTATTCTTATCGTATGATGAAGGCGAGTATAATTTCAATAATTTAACCCATATTGAAAAAGTTACTGAATTCTTTAAAACACAATTCCCCGATGCTCTTGACTTAATTCCAGATATTGACCATGAGTTCTTTAATAACCCAACAGGAGCACTAGGCACTGTAAAATGCTCACCGTGGTACTACAAAGGAAAAACACTGTTAATAGGAGATGCTGCCCATGCAATTGTACCGTTTTATGGTCAAGGCATGAATGCTTCTTTTGAAGATGTTGTGATTTTTGATCAAATCCTGGAACAACATCAGGGAGATTGGAGTGCTACTTTTAAAGCATATCAAAAAGCAAGAAAAGTAGATACAGATGCTATTGCAGATCTGGCAATCGATAATTACTTCGAGATGCGAGATCATGTAGCCAACCCTTTGTTTAAAGAAAAAAGAAAACTGGAAATGGATTTGGAAAAAACATTTCCCAATACCTATTTCTCAAAATATTCTATGGTCACTTTTGATCAAAACATTGGGTATGCAAAAGCTATGAAAATCGGAAGAGCACAAGATAAGGCTTTACTAAATCTAATTGCAGATCATGAAATTGACACTTCAAAAGATTTTAAAAGCATATTTGATCTGGTACAACAAGAAACCAGTGAAATACTTGAAGAAGATAAAATTGCAGGGTTAAAATAAGCATAAGACATAAACAGAAAACCTTAGGGTTTTTTGAACACAAAATGAATATGTAATAAATGAAAATTATAAACTCTCAATACTAACATCTCAATACTATTAGCCATGAACAAAGGCAAACTAATACAAGGTAAAGCCACTCCCAGAGGTAAGTTTCCGCATGTAAAACGTGTTGGAGATTTCATATATGTTTCTGGCACAAGTTCCAGAAAACCAGACAATTCTTTTGAAGGTGTAGAAGTAGATGAATTTGGAACAACAAACTTAGATATCAAAGCACAAACAAAAGCTGTGCTTGAAAATATTAGTGATATCCTGAAAGAAGAAGGTGCCAATCTAAATGATATTGTAGATGTCACCTCATTTTTAGTCAACATGAACGATTTTGCAGGATACAATGAGGTGTACGCCCAATATTTTGATTATGAAGGACCAACAAGAACTACCGTAGCTGTGCATCAATTACCTCATCCACATTTATTAATAGAAATAAAGGTTGTTGCCTATAAAAAACTAAACTGATTAGACTTTCAAGGTTTTGAAAATCTTAAAGGTCTATAAAATTGTAATCATGAGTAACACCACAGACAAAAAAATTCTAAACACTTCGGTTGAAAAAGCATTCAATATTTTAGACTGTTTTTCAACAGATACAATAGAATTGGGTGTTACCGAAATTGCAAAACTTATGCACACCAATAAAAGTGCGGTATACAGGATGTTGGCAACTATGGAAACTCTTAATGTAATTCAACAAAACACAGAAAACGGAAAATATAGATTAGGGCTTAAATTATTCGAATTAGGACAAAAAGTAAGTATTAACAAAAATTTTATCTCCAAAGCCAGACCCTTTATGGAAGAATTGGTAAAACGTGCTGGCGAAACTGCTCATTTGGCAATTTATAAAAATCAAAAAGTATATTTCTTAGACAAAGTTGTAGGAAGACATAATTTACAAATCAATTCACAAATCGGCACAGAAAAGCCACTGCATTGTACGGGGCTGGGAAAGGTTATGTTGGCTTTTGCAAATCACGATTACAAAAACATCATTAAAAACCTTGATTTAGAATCAGTTACTAAAAACACAATAACCAATAAACAAAAATTAATCACCGAAGTTGAGAATATTAAAAACAATGGTTTTGCTTTGGATTTGGAAGAAAACGAAATAGGGCTGGTATGTGTTGCTGTACCTATTTTTAACACCAAAGGAGAGTTTATTGCTGCAATAAGTACTTCTGGTCCTTCTGCCAGATTTAATAAAAATGAAATTCAAACCTATACAGGAGATTTAAAACAGACTGCCGAGCAGCTAAAATACATGTTCAGTTAATTAAAAAATTGAGAACGTATGAAAAAGATAAAAAACTATATTAACGGGGAGTTCAAAACTCCGATTCAAGATCAATGGATCGATAATTACAATCCTGCTACTGGTGATATATATAGTTTAACTCCTAATTCTACCACAGCAGATGTACAAATTGCTTACGAAGCTGCTGCACAGGCATTTCCTGCCTGGTCAGAAACTTCGCTACAACAACGTAGTGAAATCTTAGGTAAGATAGCCTCACTGATAAAAGAAAATTTGGAGCAATTGGCACAGGCAGAAACAATAGATAATGGTAAACCTTTAAAATTATCTACCAGTTTAGATATCCCCAGAGCATCTTATAACTTTCGGTTTTTTGCTAATGCAATTACACAGTTTGCAAGCGAGACGCACGAGAATACAAGTAAAAATGTAATTAACTTTACTCTTAGACAACCTATTGGTGTAGTGGGTTGTATTTCTCCCTGGAATCTGCCACTCTATCTATTTACATGGAAAATTGCTCCGGCATTAGCCACTGGCAATACTGTAGTAGCAAAACCCAGTGAAATTACACCAATGACAGCTTATTTGCTAGGTGAAATCTGTACCAAAGCCGGGCTACCAAAAGGAGTTTTAAATATTGTTCATGGATTAGGTAATACCACCGGACAAGCCATTATAGAACACCCAAATATTAAGGCCATCTCTTTTACAGGAGGAACAACAACAGGAGCACATATTGCCAAAATCGCTGCTCCCATGTTTAAAAAATTATCTCTGGAGTTGGGAGGAAAAAACCCTAATCTGATTTTTGCAGACTGTGATTATGACAAAATGCTTAGCACAACACTAAAATCATCATTTGCCAATCAGGGGCAAATATGCCTCTGTGGCTCCCGAATATTTATAGAAAGAACGGTTTATGATAAATTCAAAACTGATTTTATTGCAAAAACCAAGGCTTTAAAAGTTGGTGCTCCTCTTGATCCCGAAACTAACTTAGGCGCACTAGTTTCAAAATCACATTTAGAAAAAGTGAAATCATATATCGATATAGCAGAACAAGAAGGAGGTACTATTCTCTGTGGTGGTAATTATGTAAAGGTGAATGGATATGAGAATGGGTATTATTTACAACCAACCATTATCGAAATTAATACTACAAATTGCAGATTGGCCCAAGAAGAAATCTTTGGCCCGGTTGTTACAATTATGCCATTTGATACTGATGATGAAGCATTGACTATGGCAAATAATACACGCTATGGATTATCTTGCACAATTTGGACAAATAATTTAAACAGAAGTATGTATCTGGCAAAACATGTACAAGCTGGTATCGCTTGGGTAAACACCTGGATAATGCGCGATTTACGCACTCCCTTTGGTGGCATTAAAGATTCTGGTGTTGGCAGAGAAGGAGGACTTGAAGCACTGAGATTTTTTACCGAACCAAAAAACGTATGTATACAATATTAAGACATGAATATTAAATATTTAGGAATCAAAATAGCTATAAAAATGAGATTTACTGTCACTTAAATTCTAAAAAAATGAAATAAACCAGATAACTATTAATAAAGATACCGTTTACATCTGTTTTAAACATTTTAAATAATTGTAGCATATAAAAATAAATTATGAACAGAAGAATATACTTTTAAACTTTTATAAGTAAACACATTAAAAAATATAAAATTGAAAATCTCTATAATCACCTCAATACTAACATCTAAACACTCAATACTAAAAAAATGAATCTAAGCCTAACTCATAAAAATGCATTAGTTTGCGGGAGTACTCAAGGTATAGGGAAAGCAGCTGCCAAACAATTGGCCGAATTAGGAGCTAATGTTACCTTAGTTGCCCGTAATGAAGAAAAGCTTCAACACGTTCTAACAGAATTAGCAACAGATCAGGGGCAATTGCATACGTATATCGTAGCAGATTTTCAAGACCCCGAAAACTTACAACAAAAAATTTCTGCTACACAGCAAGTTTTTCATATTTTAATAAATAATACCGGGGGACCCGCTGGAGGGCCTGTCTTTAATGCCTCTATAGAAGAATTTGAACGTGCTTTTACACAACACCTGAAATGTAATCACATCTTGGCACAAACTGTAGTACCTGGAATGAAGAAAGAAGAATATGGAAGAATAATCAACATTATTTCAACCTCTGTAAAACAACCCTTAAATGGACTAGGGGTTTCGAATACTATTCGTGGAGCAGTTGCAAACTGGTCTAAAACATTAGCCAATGAGCTAGGTGCATTTGGAATTACTGTAAACAATATATTACCTGGGGCTACAGCAACAGAACGCCTAAATGAAATCATTAACAACAAAGCGACAAAACTAGGTAAATCTATAGAAGAGGTTACTAATGCTATGAAAAATGAAATCCCGGCAAAACGATTTGCCGATCCAAAAGAAATAGCTAATGCAATAGCATTTTTGGCATCAGAAGCTGCATCTTATATCAACGGAATAAACCTTCCTATTGATGGAGGAAGAACAAAATCTCTATAGTTAACTATTTGTTATTACTAAATGCCAGTCAAAATAACTAAATTTAATACAAAATACTAATCGGTCATATAGATCATTATCATAATTGACAATATCGAATAACACATCTAAATTAAAAAAATATATGAGCACTCTGGTTTCACCAATAAATTTTAAAGCCTGGATAGATGAACATCGTCATTTATTAAAACCTCCGGTAGGCAACAAATGTGTATGGAAAGACGGAGATTTTATTGTAATGGTTGTTGGGGGACCAAATAACAGAAAAGACTACCATTATAACGAAACACCAGAATTCTTCTATCAGGTAGAAGGAGATATCGTATTAAAAATAATAGATAATGGTAAACCTAAAGACATTCATATCAAAGAAGGTGATATTTATCTGTTACCACCCCGAGTTCCACATTCTCCGCAACGAGGAGCAAATACCGTAGGTCTGGTCATAGAATATCCCCGAGAAGAAAAAATGATGGATGCTCTGGAGTGGTATTGTGAAAATTGTAATACACAATTGTATCGAGAAGAGTTTGCACTGGATAATATAGAAACCGATATGCCTGTAATTTTTGACAGGTATTATAGTGATAAAGCAAAATGTACTTGTCCTGATTGTGGGACGGTAATGGAGCCTCCGAAAAAGAAAAAATAACAACCCATTAAAATATTCCTGTATAAACAACAGGAATGATACCAACAATGAAAAGAAAACTTCGCATAAACGGTCACTCACATTTACTGCCATATCCAGAAGAGATCCCTCAGTTCATGAAAGACAAGGAAATTTTTTGGGTAGATGATGAACGCAAGTATATGTTACAAAAAGGATGGAAACGCCCGGTTACTCATTCTAGTTTTTTTCTTGATGAGAAATTAGAATGGATGGAACGTTATAAAATTGATCATGCAGTGGTATTAAACCTTTCTCAACTATATGGTAATGGTTTACGCTTAGAAGAAATGAAACATGCATTGCGGTTTCAGAATGATTTTAATGCCCATGTACAGCAAGATCATCCTGATAAATTTTCTTGTGGTTTTGTTGTACATCCAGGTTTTATTAACGGGGCCTTATGGGAAATGGAGCGATGTGTAGAAGAATTAGGAATGCATGTTTTATGTTTGCCAACCCATTTTATGGATTCTATCGGACAATGGAGGTGTATTTTTGACGAAGAGAACGACCCTATTTTTGAACTTGCTGACAAGTATAAACTGGCCATAGAAGTCCACCCGTATGATGGTGATAAAATGATCAAATTAGAAAATGTTTCTTGGCGTTTTCATCTGGTATGGATGCTTGCGCAATGTGGCGATGCTTATCATTTTTATACTCTTAACGGAATGCAAACCCGCTACCCAAATATAAGAACTTGCTTTGCTCATGGAGGACAACTAGCACAAATGAATTTAGGAAGACGTATTCAGGGGTTTGATGGAAGACCAGATCTTTTTAAAGGAAAACAACACCCTCGAAAAGCAGTTGGTCATCCCAATATATATTTTGATACCCTTGTGCATGATACTGATGCATTAAAACTAACTGTAGAACGACAAAGCAGTAATCAGGTAATTATGGGATTAGACGATCCATATCCATTAGGTGAAATGGAAAGTGAACCACAATCTTCTTATCCTGGAAAAATACTGGATCTAGCATTGGATCGAAATATCATAACTACAGAAGAATATGATGACATTTGGGAAGATAATGTTTTGCGCTGGTTATTTGGAAATGATGAAAAAGCAAAACAAGATCTGATTGATAAAATTTTAGGTAAGGAAAAAGTTCATTAAGAACATCATAAATCGTTGTAAAACATACTAAATTTGCTTCTGAAAAATTAATAATTATGCACTTTATTCCAGAAGAACTAGACGCCTATGTAATTAATCATACTCAAAAAGAGCCTGAATTATTACAGCAACTAAACCGCGAAACAAATCAAAAAATATTACAGCCCAGAATGCTTAGCGGTGCTTATCAAGGTCAGGTTTTAAGCATGTTATCCAAACTTATTAACCCAAAAAACATACTGGAAATAGGAACATATACAGGGTATTCTGCCATATGTCTTGCCGAAGGAATTCAAAAAGACGGAGAATTGCATACCATTGACATTAATGAGGAATTAGAAGATTTTCAAAGAAAATATTTTGACCTTTCTGGTTACGGAAAACAAATTCATCAGCATATTGGTGATGCTACTGAAATTATCCCAAATCTGGATATAAAATTTGATCTGGTATTTATAGATGCCGATAAACCTAATTATCCTACTTATTTTGAATTGGTTATTCATAAAATAAATTCTGGAGGCGTAATTTTATCTGACAATGTATTATGGAGTGGTAAAGTGATTGAAAAAGTCGATGATAACGATATTGATACAAAAGCACTTTTGGAGTATAATAAGCTTTTGGTAAATGATAAAAGAATAGAAACTGTGTTATTGCCCATTAGAGATGGGTTAACTATTAGCAGGGTACTCTAAGCTATTTTATTGAACCGCTTTTAATGCATCGATATTACCATAACCAAATTTACTATTACGATTAGGGTAAAACTCCCCTGCTTTCTTTAGTTTATCAAGCACTTGAGCTCTAGTCATATTAGGATTACGTGCCCATATCAAAGCAGCGATTCCTACTGTGGTAGCCGTTGCTACAGAAGACCCTCCTACATAGGCCTGAGTTCCTGTATAAAATCCTAATACTGGTACATTTCTATTAGAGTTTTCTGCCCTTTCCATTACAATAGTAAAATCGATTTTACTACCTTCGTGACAGACATTACAACGATTATATCCATTATCTTTTATACCTGTAACTGCAACTGTCTCTGGCATACTTGCTGGAAAAATAACACCGTACCAATTTGTATACGAAGTTGATGTTCCTCCTGCAGCGATTATCATTTTTCCTTTTCTGTAGGCATATCTTACAGCATCTTTTACATTACCAATAGACCAAGGATATCCAATAGACATCGAGATAATCTTAACATCTCCTCTATTTCCTAATGCTTTTAAAGCATTGCTAACCCCTTTGCGCTCATGATAGTCATTTAGCATCACATCCTCAGTCCCTCTATAAGCAACCAAATTACAGTTATACGCTACTCCTACTGGCATAAAATCATCATTACGGGGTGATGCGATTGTTGATGCCATAGAAGTGCCATGCCCACATTTATCGTTTGGACCATCTATATTATTAGACCACCACCAAGGAGAGTCTATAAAAGTACCAAATCGTTGCACAAACCTTCCGTTAGACGCCCCATCATTAAATCCACTACCAAGTAAATTCTGGCTTGCAGAAATTCCAGTATCAATCAAACCAACTGTTATACCAGCTCCAGTACTATAACTCCATGCTTGTGGTATTTTATGAATATCATAATTCCAGGATACTCTTGTATTAGGAGAAATTATTCTATAATCCCCACTATTTATCGTTTGCCCACTTTTACTACATCCCGCAGATTTCTGTTGGCTTAAATTATCTTCTTGTAGATAAAAACCATAACCAATTGGGTCTAAATAACGAATCTGATCGGCTTTTTGTAAAGCTTTTATGGTTTCTAAACCAGTAACCTTTACATCGGTTACATTAAGTATTTCATCAGCAGATATTATAGAACTAGACTTACTTGCCCCTTCTTTAGACTGTATAATACTATATACATTTTCTCTGGCATCATTTAGCCTTGATGATCTTTGGGTAGAGAAACTTTCTCCTTTTTCTCCAAAACCAACACTTAACACTTCTCCACCGTGTACTACAGCACTCCATAATACAGTCGAGGGTGCTTTTATCCAGTTTACATCACCATTTTGTTTTAATTCGCCTTCGATATACGCATTAACTTCTGATACAGAAAGTAATTTTTGAGATTCAGAAATTTCTGAATTTGGTTCTACAATTTCATTAGGGTTTTCTTTAGAACAAGAAAACACAAGAATTAGTCCTAAGGTTAGAAGAGTAATCTTTTTCATTTTTAGAAGATTTTTAAGAACTTGTGTGAAAAATTAATCAACACATCTTTTAAAATTATCATTTCAATAATTTTCTTAATAATATACTAAATTACACTCAAACAACTAACAATCAAACTGTTAAATAATAAGAAAAAATCTAATATTATTTTGTATTGAGTATTCGTAACTCATAAATCATTTCCTTTTCGCATACAAAAAAGCGCTTAAAGTGTTATCCCTTAAGCGCTCTACTTTTTTAACCTCAAAAAAATGGTTATTTTTTAAAGATTTTCTTTACTGTCGTTTTTCCACTAGTGGTAAACCTTAAAAAATATGCCCCGCTATTTAGTGAGGTAATATCTATGGCTTCTGTATGATTTCCTGTAGCTGCTTTTTTATGGCTAGACAGCAAGGTATGCCCCTCGAGATTCTGGATTGAGATAGCAACATCGGTATTGGGTTTTGATGCCGCATAAGCAACATTTAACACATTTCTAGATGGATTAGGGAATACCGATACCGGAGTGTTATTTTTGACCAAGCTTTTCGTTTGATCTATAGTTTGAATCCTATTAAATGCTATCGTTCTAGATCTCATAATGGTAAGCTCTATATTATGTCGTATCAGAGTTAAATCTGGTATCACATCACTAGTAATTACACAATGATAAACACCTGCATCTGAAAACTGCAAGTTATCAAGTTTGTATGAAGCATTGGTCGCTCCAGAAATAGCTACTCCATCTTTATACCATTGATAGTGCTTTTGTTGCCCTCTTATACGAGCAGTCATGGTAAAGGATGTACCTTTGGATAATCTAGGGGATGAAGGATAATCTACTTTGCCTTGTGGTAAATACGAAAATATGGTAGAATGGTTATGCATTTTGTACCACTGAATATCTTCAAAATGAAAAGCATTACCTTCAATATAGAAGCGCTCTAAAGAAGGAATAACAAATTCTATCCTTCCCGATAGGTTATTACCCCCTACCCATAAATATTTAAGTTTTTGCAAATTATTAAACGTTGCAGGAATTGGTCCTGATAAATGATTTGAACCTAACAATAAAAGTCTAAGGTTTTCTAATTCTCCTAGTTCTGGAGGAATTAATCCTTTCAAATTATTTCTATATAAATTTATAACTTTCAGATTTTTTAATTTCCCTAATGCTGCAGGAATCGATCCTGTTAAATTATTAGCTGGAAAATATACCGATTCCAAATTTCGTAAGTTACCAAATGAATTAGGAATCTTCCCCGACAGTTTATTCCTAGAAGCATTTAATGTTTTCAGGTTTTGTAAATCCCCTAATTCTTTAGGAATCGATCCTGATAAATAATTACCAGCTAATTCTAAACTTTTAAGGTTTTGTAACCTCCCCAATGCAGCAGGAATCGATCCTCCCAAATTATTATTTGATAAATCACAATGCTCTAGATTTTGCAAATCTCCCAATGCTGCAGGAATCGACCCTCCCAAACTATTATTCCCAGATATATCTATCCATTTCAGATTTTGCAAATCTCCCAATGCTGCAGAGATTGATCCTGTTAAATTATTGCGGCTTAAATCAATTTTCTCAACATTCGTATTTGCTGTTACCCCATACCATTCACCAACAGGTTTGTCACTCCCCCAATTGGTGTTATTTACCCAATTAGGACCATTGGCAGCATTATATAATGCTATAAGGGCGGCTCGCTCAATGGCAGATACCTGTGCATGCATTGTGATATAAAAAAAGCATAATAACAGACTTGACAATAGTGTTTTTTTATTCATAGTTTTAATGTTTAAAATGATTTAGTGTGATTTTACAATTATTGATATTTTTTTAGAGCATGTTTAAAGCACAAAAAAAACTTTTTTTTTTTTATGTAATATGGAATATTATACTTTGTGATGAATTCCTCTGTATTAGGGATGAATTATTTTATAGTCCCCATTGTTTAAAAATACTCTTATAATTTTATCACTAAAACTTAAGAAATATTAAATCTGCAAGTAACATATTACGATAGTTTTTTGCTATTTAGTAATATTTGAAACAAGAGAATATGAAGTGATTTAAACTTTTTTCAATCGCTATAAAAATGTCTTTTTTCACTCAATTTTCGCCTTTTTCTTACTAAGGGTGCTGCTATGAAGTGCAAAAAACACTTCAATTGATCAAAAAAACACTATTTTTCGACAGGATCAAAAAAGTTTAAACCACTTCTATATGTATTTACTATTATTTTAATCATTTCAGGATTAAAATGAAAAACAAAAAACAAGTTTATGAAAGGATATTGGAATTTAGAATTTCCGTTTTATCGGGCCGGTAACTTTATCGATATCCTCTTTGACCTGATCAATCTCTTTTTTTATATCGGATGTAATAGAAGTAGGAATATCGGTATCAATACCGTGTTTTTCTGCACTTTTGGTAATTTCCGTTTTGATATCATTGGTCGCATCTTTTACTATGCGCATTCCTTTGCCTAATCCTCGGGCTATTTCTGGTATTTTATCTGCGCCAAATACCATTACCAATATAAAAACAATAAAGGCTATCTCGGCTCCGCTAATGAATAAAGGTAAAGTTGTCATAATACTGCAAATATAATGAATCTTGTGAAGAAAAAACCATCCCGAAAAGACTTCGGGATGGCTTTTATGTTTGTATAGTAAAACAACGGGGATTATTGTCCTTTTACTTTATTTTTAAATTGCTCAAATTTTCCTGGTTTTTCTCTTTTAGGCCAACTATTATTTGAGGTGTCGATATCTGCTGTTTCCTGATTAGGATCAACAACAATTTTAGAGATCGCTTTCTCTGAAGCTATAACTCTTTTTACCTGATTATCATTTTTTCTCCAAATTTCTGCAGGATATGTTATTGTCTCTGTTGTTCCATCTTCATAGGTATATTCTACAATCAATGGCATTACCAGTCCACCTGGTTTTTCAAAAGTAACTTCATAGAAAAACTTAGGTTCTTTAAGCTTTTTACGCTCTTCTATAGAAAAATTATCCATTAGATATGCTTTTAATGTTTTGGCATCACTAATAATATTTCCTTTCTTTTTAATCGTCTCATATTCTTCACTTCCTTCTTTAACCATATAAACCAGTGGTCCTAAATCTTCTATTTTTGCGCCTATAGAAGCAACATACTCTTTCGCTTTCTTATTGGGTTCTTTAGAAACCACAAATTTCTTTACTTCTTTCACTCCTATATCTGTATAGTCTGTAGTATAAAACCAACCTCTCCAGAACCAATCTAAATCGACAGCTGAGGCATCTTCCATAGTTCTAAAAAAGTCTTCGGGTGTTGGGTGTTTAAACATCCAACGCTGAGCATATGTTCTGAATGCATAATCAAAAAGCTCTCTGCCCATTACAGTTTCTCTCAAAATATTTAAACCTGTTGCGGGTTTTGCATAAGCATTAGACCCGAATTGGTAAATATTATTAGATTGAGACATAATAGGAGATATAAAATTTTGATTTCCACTCATATAGGGTATAATCTTTTTTGCTGGCCCACGACGAGATGGATATTTTTTATCATTCCCTAATGCTTTTGGATACCATTCTC
>CAKMZM010000051.1:0-5513 GCA_929200365.1 uncultured Flavobacteriaceae bacterium
ATAGCTCCGTGTGGCAAATCATCTTTTTTAGAGATTTGAGTTTCATAAAAATTAGTAAATGTTTTAATAGTTCTCTCTATTTCGGATGGTGTAAAACCATGTTTCACTGCTCTCTGAATTTCTGTCAAAACTTCTTTAAAGGCATCTTGTTGCTTGTCTAGTTTTGGAAAAATTACGGTGCTGAATGCATTGGCAGTACGAGCCATTGCTCCATAACCAGTTTGGCATGATAAATATGAAGCTTCAGGTTTTTTTGCGATGTCTGATATTCTTGTTGAAAGCATAGAGCTGGTCATCTTTTCTAATAAAGACTGCTTAAAGTCGGCTACAGTTTGGTCTTTAAGAACTCTTTTATGCCGGATACCAAATTCTATGATTGAAATAGAAACTTCTGGGTCTGTACCTAAATTATATAACAATTCGTTATTATCTGGAATATCTACTATGATACGTTTTCTTGGGTTTTTTACTGCCGGAATATGAGAGAACTTGTCTTTTATTTTCTTTTCAATTTCATCAACATTCACATCTCCTATTATTGCAATAGCCTGTAGATCTGTTCTGTACCAGTCATGATAAAAATCTCGTAGAGCTTTATACTTAAAATTGTCTACCACAGACATTAACCCTATAGGTAAACGCTTTGAGTATTTTGAATAATTAAAGGTAGTTGGTAGTGATTTTTGAAATAAACGCGATTGCCCATCTTGACTTGTGCGCCATTCTTCTTTTATAACACCTCTTTCTGCATCTATTTCTTTTTCTGTAAGCGATAAATAATTACACCAGTCATGCAGTACTGTAAGGCAAGTATCTACTAAACCATCTTTTACAGGAATATTGTTTATATTATAAACTGTTTCATCAAATGATGTATAGGCATTAATATCTTTACCAAATACAGCTCCATGTTTTTGTAAGGTGTTTAGAATACCTTTATCAGGAAAACTCTTTGTGCCGTTAAAAGCCATGTGTTCTAAAAAATGCGCTAACCCTTGTTGGTCATCATTTTCTAATATCGAACCAACGTTTTGTATGATATAATAGCTGGCTGCACCTTTAACCACATCGGTATTTTTTATATAATACGTTAAACCATTTGGCAAAACTCCTTTACGAATACTATGGTCTGCTGGTATAGGTTGATCCAGTTTTAAATTTTGTGCATGACTACTTATTGTAAATAAGCATATAAAAAATACAGGTAATATATGTTTCATTTTTTTTTAAATTTTATTGCTAATAAAACTGCTACCTTTTTTATGGTAACATCTAAACTAAACTAACCTGACTAAAACTTCCCTTTTACTTTTTGGGTAATGTTTTTAGCAGAATTTTTTGATTGGATCATAAAATATTTTATCTGGGTTAATCGTTTTAGAAATTTGTGTTTTTGTCAACAATTTTCTAGTTATGAGTGTTTTACATTCATTTTTGTTAAGAAATCCAGAGTTTACATCAATCGTAGGCATACAGATTAGAGTAAACTGTTTATTGTTTTTTCTAATTGATCTCCTCGTAAACCATCATTTACTTTAATTATCTTACCCTCTGGCGAAATTAAAACAATATGAGGTAAGGTATTATATTGGTAGAGTTTTTGTGTTATTTTTTCCTGATCCCAAAGTTTGGTATAAGGTAGGTTCTCCTTCTCCAGGGTTTTTTTCCATGTATTTTTTTTATTATCTATAGAAACCGATACTATTTCTAAGCCTTTGTCCTTGAATTTTTTATAGGTTTTTTTTAAGTTCGGAATCTCTTTTAGACAGGGGCCGCACCAAGACGCCCAAAAATCGATCAAAACATGCTTCCCTTTAAAATCAGATAATGAAATTTTTTTGTCATTATGATCTATTAAGGTAAAATCTATATTTTGCTTCCCAATAGTTACACTTTCTTTAAGGTTCAATGTTTTATATAATTCTGCGATATAATAGCTATCTCTAATATTAGGTGAGAATTTAGCTAGGTTAGTTTTTAAAAATGATATATCTTTATCATTAAAGTTATAATAGAATATTGCAGACAAGGCTATACTTTCACTGTTTTTTGGTATAGCATCAACGATGTTCTGGTTTTTAACCTTGGATAACGAATCTATGATGCTACTATAGTGTTTTAATGTTTCCAGGTTTTCTTTGCTTGGTTCAACCTGGTTATAATTTATAAAAGCTTCATTATAGATTTTTTCATAATTTTTTAGAGCAATATTTGCAGGGAAACTAGCTTGAAACCGATGGTATTCTGATGTTACCGGAGAACCCGATATTTCAACTTTTTTTAAATTTTCATCAATGATCTCCCCAGTCATTCTAATATCTTTACTATCAATAAAAAAATAAGCTTTATTCTGTCTCATACCGCCATTTTTATTTGATAATTGCGGTAAAAAAATACCCTGCATTTTAGGTTTGGAGATATCGAATTTATGTTCAAATTCAAATGTTCCATTAGTAGCCTGAACCGTATCTATTGGATAATTTCGGGTATCCATTAAAACAACGATGTTGTTTCCTAATCCTTTAATAGTACCTTTAATCAGTTGTTTGTTCTGCTCTTTTAGTTGTTTGTTTTGCCCTTTATTATTAGAACAGGACATTGTTGTAATTAATGATACTAAGATCAATATCTTTACTATGATTGTTTTCTTCGTCATTTTTTCTAATATTAATTATAAATCTCTTCCAAAAGTTTTTCTAGCTCATTATGTTTCAGATGCTGATCAACAACTTTTCCTTCCGGGTTTAGAACATAGGTTGTTGGCAGAGTTTTTACTTTATACAGTTTTTTTATTTCTGAGGCGTTAAACCCTTTTAAATCTGACACTTGAACCCATGGAATTTGATCTTCTTCTATTGCTTTCACCCATTTTTCTTTATCGTCATCAAATGATATAGAAACAATTTTGAATCCTTTATCTTTATATTTGTTATAAAGTGGAGTTATTTTTCTATTAGCAACTCTGCATGGGGCACACCAACTAGCCCAAAAATCTACAAGTGTATACCCGCCTTTAAAATCCTCAAGTGTATATTCTTTTCCTTTAGGATCTTTTAATAAAAAGGATGGTGCCATAGTGCCTATCATTCTGTTAGCTTCGATTTCTTTTAGCCTGGTGTCAACAAAATCTAACAGTGGACTTTTTTTATTTGCATCATTCATAACAATTTTAAATAATGCCTTCTGCTCATGATAGCTTAGTGCTTCACGGCTTACCATATCTTGTAGTAAAAAAAGTGATATATAAGACTTGGGATGTTTCTTTATATAATTCTTTTTATGCTGTACAAGATTCATATAATGCATAGTAGACAAGGAGTCTAGTTCTTGTTTAGTTAAAGTAGTATCTCGAGATACTTCTAGTAACTTTTTATTTAAAGGTTGAAGTTCTTTTAACAGTACGCTATATCTCTGTTGTAGTGAATTTTCTGGAGCATCAATTGAAATACTATCCCCATCAAAATTTAGTTTATAGTTTAGGTTAGGTTCATAAAAAAACCTTGCAGTAGGTGCTTTGGAGTCATTTGTTTTAACTTTTATAAGTTTAGGGCTTTTTAATGAAAGGTTGAAGTTAAAATTATTGTCTTTTACAGCAGTAGAATCTAAAACTTCATACTTGCCACTTTCCAGATCACGTATTTCGACCCGATGTATTTTATCATTGTTTACAATTGTTCCGGTAATATCCGGTTTTATAGCGGGGTTACAGCTTGCTAGTATTATACCTATTATGAAGAGAGAAAAATGTGTTAATTTCATTAGTTTTCTTTTTTATAAATAATTCCAGATTTGATAGTAGTATGTAGATCTTTTAAATTTTCAAGATTGTCCAAAGGGTTCTTATTTACTATAATCATATCTGCTCTTTTTCCTTTTTCTATCGCACCTCTATCTGTTAATCCAATACTTTCTGCTCCTATTTTTGTAGCACTGTATAAAGCAGCTTCATTTGTAAAACCACATTTATCAATAAGAAGTTTTAATTCTTTAAAAAATGGAATTTCTGGCTCATATAAATAAGGCCAATCTGTACCTACACTTACTTTAAGCCCTAATTTATGTGCTTGTTTTGTGATTTTTACACCATTATGCATGCTGTTATTCTCTGATATATAGTTAGTTGCGTCTAGTATAATACCATTTTTTTTCATTAAAAGCAATAGCTTTTCTAATTTATCAGAGTTGATTTCTGTAGCCAGATCATTTTCGGTTATAGTATCATTAGTATTTAGCCCATACATCATGTCCCAGGCGTGTGACATTGTATTTACTTTTGCTTCTGCTACTTGTATGGGAGAAGCAGGGAAAACAGCGGAGTGACTCCATGTTTGGATGCCTTGTTTATTTGCTTCTGTAACTATACTTTTAATTAATTTTGGGCTTAAACTTGAATAGATTTTAATACCGGTAGCACCAGCTCCTTTGGCTCTGGCTACGGCTAATGTTATATTAGTATCATCGGTTATAGTTTGCTCCCATGGGGTATCGGATTTTGCTTCTAAAGCCCCTGTGTGTTTTCGTATTTGATTAAAATACTTTGCTCCTCCAAATTTCGATGTATAAAAAATGGAAGGTGCAGGAATTTGATTAAACTTACTTGCTCTGGCATAATCTGATAATATAATTGAATTTCCTGCCATATCTCTTACTGTAGTAATACCAGAGTTAATCATTTTAAGAAGTGTTTTTTCTACTTCTTTTTGAGTTTCACTACGACTTTCTTTAGGTGCTGTTGCTAAATGAACATGAGTATCAATTAACCCAGGCAATACATATCTACCTTTTAAATCAATGATTTTGGCATTTGCAAACTCTGGGGTATTATCAGTATAAATTACGTCTTTAATATTTTCTTTATCTATAACAATGATTCCTTTTTTAATAGAACTACCTTTTGAGTTCAGGCTTACAATCAATCCGTTTTTTAGAACCAATAAAGAATCCTTTATCGTTTGATCTGGTTGATGCTGACCGCATGATTTATGTATTCCTATAAAGAGAATTAGGCACAGATATACTTTTAATATTTTTTTCATTAGGTGTAATTATTACTGTAGTGAAGTTTAAAAAAATAAAGGTGGTATAGTGAATCAACCACCTTTATTCATTACTAATTCAAAATAAACAAACTATGTGTGTTTTTTAGATATCAAGTTGCTTAGAATTGCTGTTTTTTTTAGTTACGCATTTATAAAACTTAAACAATAACATTGCAATTCTTAATGCTATTTAGTAGGTTATAAGGTTTGTTAAGTCAAGTATTTAATATCCTCTATTTTGAGTTAAACCAGACCTATCTATTTCTAGTTGTGGGACTGGCAATGCAAACCTGTCTGCATTTGGGGTTAATGAACTGCCGTCTGATCTTGTAAACCCGAGACCTAGTCTTTTAAGATCAGTAAATCTAAACCCTTCAAAAGCAAGTTCTCGTCTGCGCTCATCTAAGATTTCATTAGAAAGTTCACTACCTGCATAACTACCTAGTCCTCTGGCATTTCTTAATATATTTAAGT
>CAKMZM010000051.1:5613-11702 GCA_929200365.1 uncultured Flavobacteriaceae bacterium
AGTTCACTACCTGCATAACTACCTAGTCCTCTGGCATTTCTTAATATATTTAAGTTGCTTAGCGCCATTCCAGCGTTTCCGGTCTTATCATAAGCTTCTGCAAGAATCAAATACAATTCTGGCACACGCATCAACTTAACATCTGTAGCGCCAGGATTAAATGTAATCGGATCAGCAGTACGTGTAGACGCATGCTTTTTAGGATAAAATGATCCAGAACCAAAAGGTTCAGCCTCGAAATAAGCTGCAAATCTGGTATCGTTGGTCTGGTCATAAAGATTTATTAAGTCATCAGAGACAAAGTATGGAAAACTAAAAAACATAGGAACAGATAATAAAGCAGCATTTTGGCCATTATCGGCTTCTACAAAACGAATTCTAAAAATTATTTCGTTAGATTCGTCTAATTGCCATTGGTTTAGTAAGGATGTAGCATCGGTATCGAGCATATATCTGCCATCTGTTAATGCTTTTTCTGCATAGGTGATAGCATTTTCAAAGTCATTAGTTTCGTGATAGACTCTTGCTAATAGTGCTTCAATAGCTGTTTTAGACATTCTAAACGAATCTACATCATTAGTTGCTAAATTTGAAGCTTCTAGTAAATCACTTATAATAAAGTCAATAACCTCTTGATTGGTATTTCTCTTTTTTATATCTAAAAGTGCGTCTGTTTCTAATCTATATGGTATCGCCAGTGCACTATTATCTGTATTATAGGCTGGTGCATGAAAACGATAGAGGTTGTAAGATAGCATTGCTCTTAAACCAAGTGCTTCAGCTAAAAAGACATCTTTATTCTCTAAACTACTTTTTCTGGCAGCTTTTATAATAGCATTTGCATGATGTATGGCTTTGTATGAAATCCTCCAAAACCCTTCAATTTGAAATGCTGTAGCATTATAAGACAAAGGGTAAATATCGAGATGAGTATTATCAAATGTAAAACCATTAGGGTCTCCAGCAACAATATCATCATTTATTGCTTCTGGTATAGAAAAAATACTGAAGTAATATCCTAAAAAGTCACTTTTCATTATACCATAAATACCATCTAAAGCTTTTCTGTAACCATCTTCGGTTTGAAATAATGTTTCTGGAGATAATTCAGACAGTGGTTCTTTTTCAATAATATCATCTGAACAGTTAAGAACACTAACTGTTATAATTAATATACATATAAGTTTTGTAATTGTTTTCATAATATTTTAATTAAAAGTTAGCATTAATACCAAAAGAAAATCCTCTGTTAATAGATGACGATAATCCTATACCCCCAGTTGCTGTTGCAAATTCGGGATCAATATAATCGACATCTGTAATTGTGAATAAGTTTTGTCCTTGGGCAAAAATTCTTAAACGATCAATACCAATTTTTTCAGTAATATCCTTGTTTATAGTATAACCTATTACAAAGTTTTTCAATTTAATATAACTGGCATCTTGTAAGAATTGACTAGAAGCTTCAAAATCTGATTCTGCTCCTCCTACTGTCTCAGGAACTCTAACAGCAATATTGGTCTGATCTCCTGGCTCTTTCCAGGCATTTAATACATCAACATGTTGATTTAATCTGGCATTATTATATAGGTTGTGTATTCCGCCGTTTATAATATAGTTTCCGCCAGAAAATGACACTAAAAATGAGGTGTCAAAATTTTTGTAAGTAAAGGTATTGGTAACACCTCCATGATATTTAGGTATACTTGTTTTATCAGATACTTCTCTAAGTTGTGAAATTTCCTCTCGATTATTATCAGAACCAGGGGTAGGATCTGTATTGTAATCAATGAGATTTCCATCGGTATCTCTATATTGATTAAAACCAGTGTCTGGATTAACACCTGTCCAATCTGCAATATACAATGCATTTATAGGACTTCCTGGTTTATAGGCTGCACTACCTCTTACTATAAGGTTTCTGTCTTCTGTTAAAGAAATTACTTCTCCCTTATTACTTGAAAATGTAAAATTAGTAGTCCATTTAAAATTGCTGTTTTCTACATTGATGGTGTTTAATGCTATCTCAAAACCTTTATTCTTAAAGTTTCCAAGATTATCCGTAAGAAGATCAAAACCAGATGTTAATGGAATTTGAACACTAGTGAGCAAATCTTTTGTAGTCCTTATGTAGTAGTCAATCGATCCATTAACTCTGTTACCAAAAAATCCAAAATCTAACCCAAAGTTAGTATTTTCGTTTTTTTCCCATGTTAAATCGGCATTTTCTCCTCTCGACAATATAGCTACATTAGCATTGTTATAAGTATTAGGAGAATCAAATCTATATAATGATTGTGAAGCAAAATTTCCTATAAAATCATTACCTGAAGTTCCTGTGCTAAAACGTAATTTTAAACTGCTTAATGTACCACTACTTTCTCTAAAAAAGTCATTGTATATATTCCAGGATGCACCAATAGCCCAAAAATTAGCATATTTATTATTATCGCCAAACCTGGATGACCCATCTCTTCTATATGATAAAGAAAGGTTGTAAGTGTTATTAAATGAGTAATTTAATCTAGAGAAATAGGAGACGGATCCTGCATTTGATTTCAAATGACGTGTAGGTAGAGAGGTTTCACCAGCGCTTATAGTTTGAACTGCATCTGATTGGAAATCTCTTGCTGTATTAGTTATACTTGAGCTTTCATTTTCATTATACTCGTTACCCAATACCAGATTAATACTGTGATTATCAAAAGTTTTATCAACAGTTGCTGTTAAGGTTCCTGTATAATTGTTGTTATTGCTATTAGTTAAACTTAATGCTCCCCCGCTAACAATTATATTTTGATATCTGGTACGTTTAGAGGTATTATAGTTAAGACCTAGAACGCCATTTAAAGTTAGCCATTCAATGGGTTTGTATGTTAGATTGGCGCTACCACCAATATTTTTTCTCACAGATTCAATGTTAGTATTGTTTCTAATAAAAAGAGGATTGAAAGGAGTACCCCTATCATTAATATGCGTAATTTCTCTTGTCGGATTTCCTGAATCATCAAATACTTGTTCCCAGGGATTTAGGAGAAAAGCATTAGAAAAAGGATCTCCAACACCTCGTCTGTCTTTATTATTAACATTTCCAAAGTTTCCTGATAACCCTAATTTTAATTTATCTGTAAAGTCAAAATCTGCTCGCATAGCAACTGTATAGCGCTCATAATTACTGCCAAATATATTATCGACATCTGTATAAGATATTGATGAGTAATAATTAGAGTTTTCACTACCACCAGAAATGGCAATATCATGATTTATATTCACTTCATTATCTATTAACAAATCAGACCAATTAGTGTTGTTACCAGAATTTCTTCTTTCTTCCAGATCTTCGGGGTTAGTATCATACAATCCTAAAGACTCTTCATAATCAAGTTTTTGGGTAGCATTCATAAGATCGTCTGTGAATGACCTGTCTGGGTTTCGAAATCCTATTCTTGTATTAAAATCTACTTGTAGCTTGCTGTTTTTTCTTCCTCTTTTAGTAGTAATTAACACAACACCATTAGAACCTCTGGAACCATAAATTGAAGTTGCAGCTGCATCTTTTAAAATATTAATACTCTCTATATCGTTTCTATTTATAGTAGTGAAGTTAAGTCCGTTGGAGAATGCGTCAGGTGGCATTTGAACACCATCGACAACAATTAAAGGTGAGTTATCAGAAACTATAGAACCAACACCTCGTAATAAAATAGAAGGTGGCGTATCTGGATTATCAAAGCCTTCTTGTACTAATAATCCAGGTACAACACCTACTAAAGCATCAGCAAGTAAAACATTTTGAGTTCTTTGTATCGCTTTGGTATTTATAGTTGTAACAGCACCTGTAAGTTTCTTTCTAGACGTTTTACCGTACCCTACTATTACCACTTCTTCTAGATCATTTAAATCATTTTGTAGAGTTACATTTATAGTGGTTTGATTATTAACACTAACCTCTTTAGTAGCAAACCCAATACCAGAAAATTGTAATGTTACTGGTTCTTCTTTATTTACTAAAATTTGATATCTGCCATCTATGTCAGTACTTGTGCCTTTATTTGGGTATTCTTTATAAATTATAGTAATACCAAGTATTGGTTGATCATCTTTATCTGAAACTCGTCCTTCGATTAAGACTGTATTTTGAATTATTTTCCTTACAATTACAGTATTATTTGCAAATTCAAAAGTACATTGTATAGGATTTAACCCCTTTTTTAATAAATCTCCAGCTTTAACAATACCTTTTTTAACTTCTATTTCTGGAGCTTCTTTTACCATATCAACATCATAAACAAATTGATATTGAGTTTGCTTTTTAATAAGCTTAAAAATGTCTTGAACACTGATAGTTTTATCAGATTCTATATTAATCTCAGCATTTTGAGAAAACCCGTTATTAGGGTTAAAACTAAATACAACTGAACAAAACAAGAAAATAAATGTTCTCATAATTGTTTTTAAAATCCGATGGCTCAATAAGCCAGAGGAATTAGTCAAATAAAAATTCATAAATTCGTAATTGGTTTAGTTAAACATTATTTTAATTAATTCATATTTAGGGGGGTAAACTATTACTTTGGACGGTGTTAGTTTTCCCCCTTTTATTTTACTATTATTTTATTATTATTTTTTTGTTAGTTATTTCAAATTTTACTCTGCCTGTTTTTTCAATACTTTCTAGTAATTCGTTTATATTGCTTGTTCTTTTTAATACTCCAGAAAATTTTAAATTCTTTTTTTCATCATCTTCATAAACTATTTTAACATCATACCATCTGGATAATGTTTGCAGCATATCTTCTAATAGTTGGTTCTCAAAATTGAAAAATTCGTTTTTCCAAGCTATTTCGTTAGCAACATTAACCTTGTTAATACTTACATTATCTTTTATTATATTAACTCGAGATTGGTTACCTGGTTTGAGTACTTTGTTTACTATACCATTTGAAACAGACACCTCTCCTTCAACCAATGTTGTTAGAATTTCATTTTCATCATTATAGGCTTTAATATTAAACTCTGTACCTAATACATTAACTTCCTGGATTTTGGTTTCAACAATAAAATTTACTCCATTATGATTGCTACTATTAGAAACATTAAAATATGCCTCTCCATAAAGTAATTCTACTTTTCTGGTTGCTCCTTTAACAAAACTTAAAGGGTATTTTAATTTAGATTCAGAATTCAGCCAAACTTTAGTTCCGTCTGCAAGCTGCACATAAAACTGCCCTCCTCTTGGTATGGTTAAGTAATTATACTGTACTTCTTTAGAAGAAGATTCATCTGCATTATACACAAGCTTTTCTCCATTACTTGTTCTATTTGAAAGATGATATACTTTGCCTTTCTCTAAGGTTACATGATCTCCATTTTCTAAAGTTAGTACCGCCTTATTTGAACCTGGCACTATTGGTTGTTTAGTAATCTTTGATGAGGTATTTTTAAAAACAGAGTTATCTTTGTTAAAAACAAACGAAAGTGTTATTGAAATAGCAATTGATGCTGCAATAGCTGCAAATTTCCAATAGCTTAGCTTAACTGCCTTCTTACCTTTATGGTTTATCTTTTCTGATATGTTTTTCCATATTTCGATATCTGCACCTAGCTTTAGAGTTTCAATTTCATCAATTGAAAAATTAATCATAACGTACTCGTTGAATATTTTAAAGTTACCATTTTCAATCCAATTAACCAATTCTTTAGCCTCTTCATTTATGAGATGCTCATCAAAATACTTAGCGATTAAATTTTTTATTCTTTTGTTCACTTAGTTTGTATTAGTTTGTGTTAATTTGTGTTAATTTGTTTGTATTACGGTTTAACATTTAAATATGCCTACTGTTTTTTTTTTTTTTTTTAAAAAAATTAAGTTTGCCATAAATCATGCTCGACAATAAAAACATACCTGATTTAATTAATGCACTGAGTCATGGTGATAAAAAAGCATTTAAAGCGATATATGATTTGTATGAGCGAAAGTTATTTGCTTTTATTTATGGATATACCAAAAACGAAGCTCAAACAAAGGATATTTTACAAGAAACCTTTATAAAACTTTGGGATAAAAGAACAACATTAAATGCAGAAAA
>CAKMZM010000051.1:11802-14601 GCA_929200365.1 uncultured Flavobacteriaceae bacterium
TTTTTTTGCGGAGAAAGAGGGATTCGAACCCCCGGAGGTGTGACCCTCAACAGTTTTCAAGACTGCCGCATTCGACCACTCTGCCATTTCTCCAGTATTTAGTCTCATCAGGTGTTACCCCTTAAATGAGGGTGCAAATATAAAACCTTTTTTAATTCTAAAAAGAAAAATTTTGAAATATTTTAAGCGTATTTTTTTTTAAGAAAATATTCTCATATTCATATAGGATGAATTGAGTATATTGTACACCTTTAATTAAATAATTACATGAAAAATACGATACTAATAGTCAGCTCATTTGTAGTTTACTGTTGTGGGAGTTCTCAAAATTCTACACCATCTAATACAAATATAGATTCACATGCTAATGAGAATACTGAATTAGCTGTGGTTACTTATGCGGAAAGTATTACTGCCAAAGAATTAAAAGAATATTTATACATTTTTGCAGGAGATGATTTTGAAGGGCGTGATACGGGAGAACCTGGTCAGAAAAAAGCAGCAGAATATTTAAAAAAACAATACCAAAGAATGGGTATTCCTTCTCCTTTAGGAGGAGATGATTACTATCAGGAAATCCCAGAAAGTTATTTTAGAGGAGGTATTAAATCTTCAGAAAATGTATTGGCATTTATTGAAGGTGTTGAAAAACCAGAGGAGATTATAGTGATTTCTGCTCATTATGATCATGTAGGAACCGATGAAGAGGGTAATATTCATAACGGTGCCGATGATGATGGTTCTGGAACAGTAAGTATATTAGAAATAGCAGATGCATTTATGAAAGCAAAGAAAGATGGATATGGACCAAAAAGATCTATTTTGTTTTTGCATGTTACTGGTGAAGAAAAAGGGCTTTATGGTTCAAAATTTTATACCGAAAATCCTGTTTTTCCTTTAAAAAATACAATAACAGACCTTAATATTGATATGATAGGTCGAATTGATAAGAAACATGAAGAAGAAGATAAAAATAACTATGTGTATTTAATAGGGAGTGATCGATTAAGTTCAGAATTACACAATATTAGTGAACAGGCAAATGCAAAGTATACAAAGCTGGATTTGGATTATACATATAATGCTGCCGATGATCCTAATCGATTTTATTACAGAAGTGATCATTACAATTTTGCAAAACATAATATCCCTATCATATTTTATTTTAATGGAGTACATGAGGATTATCATAAACCAACAGATACACCAGATAAAATTGAATATGAGCTTATGACTAAAAGAGCCAAATTGGTGTTTTATACTGCTTGGGAGATAGCTAATAGAAAAGATAGAGTTATTGTTGATGGAACTAAAGAAGATGAATAATGAGATGTTGAAATAGAAACACATTACCGTAATAAAATAAAAAGCCCTCTTATAAGGGCTTTTTAAATTTTTAGGGGTGGAAGACGGGATTCGAACCCGCGACCCTTGGTACCACAAACCAATGCTCTAACCAACTGAGCTACAACCACCATTTAATTTCGGGTGCAAAAATAGAGTATTTCTACATTTCTACAAACATTTTTTTGAATTAAATTAAATCAAAAATAGAATCAACTGCAACATAGCGTTCTACAGTAAAACCTTCGGCATAGTGTACACCTATTATTCTTCCTAAATCAGCCGCACGATACTTTACACTTTCTATAAAATTCTTACTTGATATGGGAGTAACAGGCTCTTTACTACTGGCATCATAAAATTGTGAGGTATATGCCAATACACTTTCTGTCTTTTTGTCAATATGATTACTAATATCCACTACAAAATCAGGCTCAATATTAGCCCATTGAATATAATGATATACCTGTTTTGGTCTCCAGGGATCTTGATTTACACCATCCAGAGAGGTTTCAATCTTTTTTAACCCAGATAAAAAGCAAGAATCACTAGCTAGCTTACTCCCTTTGCCATGATCTATATGGCGATCAACAATAGCATTACAAAGGACAATTTCGGGTTTGTATTTTCTTATTTTTTTTATGACCTCTAATTGATGATCTTGATCATTTATAAAGAACCCATCTTTAAAACCTAAGTTTTCGCGGGTAATAACTCCCAGAATTTCAGAAGCATTTTTTGCTTCCTGATCTCTAATTTCAGGAGTGCCTCTTGTTCCTAATTCTCCTCGGGTAAGATCCAGTATTCCAACTTTTTTACCTTTACTAACTTCTTTGGCGATGGTTCCTGAGCAGCTTAGTTCTACATCATCAGGATGAGCTCCTATGGCTAGAATATCTAACTTCATATTTTAATGTTCTAATTCTGGGATTTTTACTTCATCTATGGCCTGTTGTATATCTTGCATTAAATCTTCTTTTTCTTCGATACCTACACTAAGTCGTAGTAATCCATCTTTAATTTTCTGTAAATTTCGTTCTTCTTTGGTAAGTAACGCATGTGTGGTAAGAGTAGGGGATAGTATAGTGCTTTCGACTCCAGCAAGACTCATAGAACTTTTAATTAGCTTTAATTCTTTTTGAAACTTACTGGCATCGATACCTTCTTTTAATTCAAAAGACAACATACCACCATAACCTGTCATTTGTTTTTTAGCAATTTCATGACCAGAGTGTGATTTCAACCCAGGATAATAGACCGTAGTAATATCTTCATGTTTTTTAAGCCATTTAGCAAGTTTTAGTGCATTTTTACTCTGGCGTTTTACTCTAATACCTAATGTTTTTATACTTCTCTCTAGCATCCATACCATAAAATCGCTTAGACTGCCTCCAAAATTCTTAGCAACCTGAAATATTTGATCAATATTTTTCTCGTTAGAGATAACAGCCCCTG
>CAKMZM010000051.1:14701-19352 GCA_929200365.1 uncultured Flavobacteriaceae bacterium
TTAGCAACCTGAAATATTTGATCAATATTTTTCTCGTTAGAGATAACAGCCCCTGCCAGAATATCACTATGACCTCCTAGGTATTTGGTAGCAGAGTGAATAACGATATCTATACCAAATAGAATTGGGTTTTGATTTACAGGAGACGCAAAAGTGTTATCTATAATAGTAACGATGTTATTATCTTTTGCTAAATCAGCAATAGATTTAATGTCAGTAATTGTTAATAGAGGATTAGAAGGTGTTTCTATATAGATTACCTTAGTATTAGGTTGTATTTTTTGTTTAAAACCTTCTGAGGTTTGAGAATCTACGTAAGAAAATTCTATACCATGTTTCTCAAATTCTTCATTGATAAGATTAGCCGTTCCTCCATAGAGTGTGCGTTGCAACACGATATGATCTCCTTTCTGCAAAAAAGCAAATAGAGTAGTACTTATTGCTGCCATACCACTACCAAAAATCAGAGAAGATTCTCCTTTTTCGAGCTTAGCTATTTTTTTGGATAATGCTTCTTGATTGGGTGTATTAAAATATCTGGGATAACGTTTTGCATCAACCTCTTCAAAAGCATAGGAGGTAGACATATATATTGGCGATATAGCTCCTTTAAATTGTTCATCTTTGATCTCACCGTGATGAGTGCAGATGGTATTAAACCCCATATTTTTTGTGTCCATAATAAATGTGGTAAATCATATAGTTATTGCATCTAAATTAAGATTTTCAAAAGAAATCAAATAAGATTTAACAAATGAAATGATCGAACATGGCAGATTTTGTTTCACCTTTTTTTGGGCTAGGCTATATCATTTTTACTTTTGAGATGTTTCTCATTATAGTCTGAAAGAATTGTTGTGTATCATATGGCTTAATAATTATATCATTCATGCCTACTGATAAAGCTTGATTTTTTATTTCTCCTTCTTCTACAGCTGTAAGTGCAATAATTGGAATATTGGTATTAAAAGTTCGCACTACTTTGGTAGCCTCAAGACCATTCATCTCAGGCATATTAATATCCATTAAAACTAAATCAAATTTTTCATTTTTTAACATTTCGATTGCATTCATACCATTGTTTGCTATACTACATGTGTACCCTTTCTTTTTTAATATATTTTGAGTAACAATTTGATTTATTTTATTGTCATCTACAATAAGAACATAAAAATTACTTGTTCCGATACTTAGATTCTCTCCAGTTTTTAATAAAATCTCCTGTTCTTTAATAGCTTTTTCATAAATTAAATCAAAATAGAATTCTGATCCTTGATCTTCTTTACTCTTTATATGAATTTCACTATTATGAAGATGAATTAGTTTCTTAACAATTGCTAAGCCTAATCCTGTACCTTCATATTCTTGATTTTCGTTCTTTACCTGAGCAAAATTATCAAAAATTGTTTGTTGCTTGTTTTTAGGTATTCCTATCCCGTCATCTCTAATAATAAAGCGTAAAACATAACTATCATCGTTATTATCGATGCATTTTACACAAACCCAAATATTTCCATTTTTGGTAAATTTAAGAGCATTACCAATCAGGTTTATTAGTATTTGTGATAATCTAACCGAGTCACCAAGTAAAGTAGTGTTTATTTTATTGTCTATATCAATATGTACAGTATTGTTATTACTCTTTTGTTTGGCGTGAAGAGAATTAACAATCCCTTCTATTAATGATTTGATATCAAAAGAAACCTTTTCGAGCTTAACTTCATTGGTTTCAATTTTGCTTAATTGTAAAACATCATTAATTAAAGCCAAAAGGTAATCACCAGAAAATTTTAAAGACTCTAGATATTCATTGGTTTTCTTCTTATCTGGGTTTTCCATCAATAAGGAGGTAAGTCCAATTACACCATATAGAGGTGTTCTAAGTTCGTGACTTACAGTAGAGATAAACTGGGATTTTAAAGTAGATACTTGCTCTGCGGTTTCTTTGGCACTTATTAATTCTTTGTTTTTATCAATTAGATCATTGTTAAGCCTTTTCTTTTGTGTATTATTTTTATAAGAACTAATCAAGAAGGCTAATGATATTAAAATAAGAATAATACCTAGAATAATACTCATTCTCCATTTTAAAACTTCTGATTCACTTTCTTTTTTCTCTGATTCTGCCTTTTTTGCTCTTTTTTCAAAAATATCAACTTCATATTTAATATTAGCTCGTATTCTATCTTTTAGTTTTTTACGAGCATTTGCAAGTAATATATTTTGAAATTGTTTTTTCTGATAGAAATAAGCTTTTTGATAATTATCTTGTTTAGCATAGAGGTTAGACTTGGTTTCATAGGCAGAGGCTAGTTCTTCATAATACCTAGAAATAAGTTCGTCGTTATTTTTCTTATTTTTAGTTTCACCAATTGCACATGATATTGCCAGATCGGTATATTCTTCTGATGTTTCAAATTCTCGTATACTTAGAAAATATTTTCCTAAAAGACTGTTCAATTTGGCTTTATCAAGATTTGATGATTTTCGGTGTATTAACTTTTTTGCTGGTGCTAGGCATTCATAAGAACTATCAAAATCACTTCTGGAAATATAATATTCTCCAAGATTTAATAACGGGCGAATCATTCTTACAGTATCTTTTAATTTTATTGCAAATTCATACGACTTTTTGTAATAACCTACACCTAGTTTGCGAGTAAGGTTATTTTTGGTAAATACTCTAGCCAAATTATTATAAAGATCTGTTTCCAGTACTTCACTCTTTGAGCTTCGGGCATAAATGAGAGCTTTCCTGTAATACTTTCTTGCTTCATTATCATCTTCACTACTTTCATAGTTTTTTGCAATGATATTATTTATATAACCTAGATTTCTGTCATCATTATTATACTGTGCATAATGAAGGGCAGCTTGAGCTATCTCTAAAGATTGTTCATACTTGTATTCTTCCTGTAATTTCTCAGCCTTTTCAATATAACTTTGAATGCTATCAGAAGTTATAGAAGATTGGGATTGTACAGGTAGAGTAATACTTATTAAAAATATTACGATTATATGTTGAATAAAGTTTTTCAACGTTTAATAATTCTAGATTTATTTTGATTGACGAAAATACAAAAATAGATTTAACATAGTGTAATTCACCGTAAAAAAAGTGCTATTTATCCATATTTTTTGTAAGTAAATGGATGCTTGTGTAGGAAATTGGTTCTCTTTATGGAAAATCCTTTAATGATTAGAAAAAACTATTTAAATATAAATATTTAGAATTATATAGTAATCATTGTTTTATAAGTAGGTGTATATTTGCGTTGTTAAAAATTAATCAGTTATAAATCTAAAAAAAAACAGAAAAATGGCATTTGTAGGTAAAAAATTTCCAAATCTAGACGTTGATGCAATGAATGATATGGGAGATACTTTTAAGCTTAACGTTTTGGAAGAAGCTAAAAACAAAAATAAAAAAATACTACTTTTTTGGTATCCTAAAGATTTTACATTTGTTTGTCCAACAGAATTGCATGCTTTTCAAGAAGCTTTACACGAATTTGAAAAAAGAAATACAATTGTAATTGGGGCTTCTTGTGATACACCAGAAGTTCATTTTGCATGGTTGAATACTTCTAAAGATAATGGAGGTATAGAAGGAGTAACATATCCAATTCTTGCAGATTCTAATCGTAATCTTGCCAGTACATTAGGTATTCTTGATATTACAAATGAAACTTATAACGAAGAAACTGGTGTTGTAACTGTAGAGGGAGATAATGTGACTTATAGAGCTACTTATTTGATTGATGAAGAGGGGACAGTTTTTCATGAAGGAATAAACCATATGCCTGTTGGTCGAAATGTAGCTGAGTTTTTAAGATTGATTGATGCTTATACTCATGTACAAAAGAATGGTGAAGTATGTCCAGCAAACTGGGAAGAAGGAAAAGATGCAATGAATGCTGATAGAAAAGGAGTAGCTTCTTATCTGGCAACTCATTAGTTGATAATCCTAATTAAAAATTTCTCTGGGAAATAAAATTCCCCAGAGAAATTTTTTCTAAACTTTAATTCAAATAGTATGGTACAAGAACTAGCAGCAGACAATCTTTCACAGTTTATAAAGAATAATGATACTGTAATTGTGCAGTATTCTGCCACCTGGTGTGGTAATTGTCGGATTATGAAACCAAAATTTAAAAAACTGGCTTCAGAAAACAGTGACATAACTTTTGTTATTGTTGATGCTGAGAAATATCCTGAATCCAGAAAACTAGCTACAGTAGATAACCTACCAACGTTTGCAATATTTCAAAGTGGAGTTTTTGTAAACCAAGTTCAAACTAATAAATTTGATATTCTAAAAAATTTGGTAGATGAAGTTACCAGTAATTAAACACCTTACAAGCTTTATCGAAGAAAACGATGAAGATTTTATCGTAGAAACGATTGAAACCCTAGAAGCTTTAACAGAGATGCCTTCATTAAAAGATGAAGAGCTGGATGTTATTGGAGAGTTAATCTCTAATATGTATGGAGCTCTAGAGGTTAATAAAATGATTAAAGAAGGTATTTCAAAAAAAGAAGCCCTGAATAGCTTCATGAAAAGAGTCCTTGGATCTATAGATACCTAAAAAGTAACAGCATTTATGTGTATTTTAGTAGCTCGCTTTATTTTCTAAAAACTTTATTACTA
>CAKMZM010000052.1 GCA_929200365.1 uncultured Flavobacteriaceae bacterium
AGAGACCTGTGAGGTCTGTAAAACAAAAATATTTTTTAAGAAAGATGTAAAAATACTATTTTCTCATATGCGTATAATAGAAATTCTTTTCATCAGAATATTTAGTTAATTTTGAAACCAATTCATTTCACAAATAAGAATGACAAAATTACGACCTATTATGTTTGTAGGAACAGGATCAGATGTTGGTAAAAGTATTCTTGTTACTGGTATATGTAGATTGTTAAAACAAAAAGGGTATACTCCTGCCCCATTTAAGGCACAAAATATGTCGCTTAATAGTTTTGTAACTCCCGATGGATTAGAAATAGGGAGAGCACAAGCTGTACAAGCCGAAGCATGTAAAATTGATTGCGCTACAGACATGAATCCTATCTTATTAAAACCTTCTGGGGCTAATAAATCCCAGATCGTTTTACATGGCAAACCTATTGGTGATCAAACTATTAAAGAATATTTTTTAGGAAACAATAAACAACAACTTTTTGAAGAAGCCAAAACCGCATTTCTTCGACTTCAGGAAAAATATAACCCTGTCGTTTTAGAAGGAGCAGGAAGCATCAGCGAGCTTAATCTAAAACATCGTGATATTGTAAACATGCGTATGGCACAAGCAGCTGGTGCAGATGTATATCTTATTGCCGATATTGATAAAGGAGGTGTTTTTGCAAGTGTATATGGTTCAATAGCACTTCTGGAGTCTTGGGAAAAGAAACTTTTGAAAGGAGTGATTATCAATAAATTTAGAGGAGATATTTCTTTATTTGAAGATGGGAAAAAGATGTTAGAAAAACTAGCTGGAATTCCCGTCTTAGGAGTTGTACCTTATGCCAGTGACATTTATATTGAAGAAGAAGACTCTGTAGCCTTACAGAAAAAGGAGAAAACCGTAGTAAGTGGGCTAGTGAATATCGTAGTAGTTCTACTACCCTATATTTCTAATTATACCGATTTTAATGTATTAGAAAAGGATACAAGAACACATCTCTTTTATTCTAATGATCCCAAAAGTATATCTAAAGCCGATATTATTATACTTCCGGGGAGTAAAAACACCATTCAAGACCTTATATTTCTTAGAGAAAAAGGCATTGCTAAAGTGATATTAGACGCTCACAAATCACAAAAAAACATCATCGGTATTTGCGGTGGATATCAGATGCTAGGAAAAATGATAGAAGATCCTCTGGGAGTCGAAAGTGATATTAAAACGCTTCCTGGATTAGGAATTTTACCTATAAAAACTCAATTAACTTCAGAAAAGACAACCACACAATGTAACTTTACTTTTAAAGAGTATCCTGAAACCATTTTGGGATATGAAATCCATATGGGAGAAACTACGGTCGAAGATCATCAACCTCTAAATTATATCGATGATCAACCTGAAGGATATATACTCGGAAATTGCTGGGGAACCTATATTCATGGAATTTTGGATCACTCTACTGTAATTGAAGAGTTGTTACAAAATTTCACCAATACCAAAATATCTTTTGATTATAAAGCCTATAAAGAAGAAAATTATGATAAGTTAGCGGCTTTATTAGAAAAAAGTATTGATATCGATTCAATTATTTCTGAAATGCACATTATATCATGATATACGGACACGGTGATGACGGTTATCGTTATGCAATACCATTTAAAGCAAACTTTAGTTCTAATATTTGGCATGAAGGGACTTCAGAGCTGTTACTTTCATACCTTAGAGAGCAATTGCCTCTTATTGCTAATTACCCAACGCCTAGTGCAGATGTATTAACACAACAAGTAGCAGATCACCATAGATTAAATTCATCACAAGTATTGATAACTAATGGAGCTACAGAGGCTTTTTATAATATAACCCCTCTCTTTTTTGGTAAAAAAGCCGCCATAGGCATTCCTACCTTTTCTGAATATGAAGACGCTTGTTTAAGAAGTGATATAAAAATCAAACACTTTGATCGATCTGACGTGCTACATACTTCTTTTGAAGAAGACCTCGTATTTCTTTGTAACCCTAACAATCCCAATGGATATAGCAATACAATTCTAGAAATAGAAAAATTAGTATCCGATTTTCCTAATACCACATTTGTTATCGATGAAGCCTATATTGAGTTTACCCATAAGATCAAATCTTGTGTCGAGCTTCTCGAAAAGTTTACCAATCTCATCATCGTAAAATCATTAACCAAATTATTTTCGATACCAGGATTGCGGTTAGGATACATATTGTGTAGTACAGCAATAGGAGAAAAACTACAGCATGCTAAAATACCATGGAGTGTTAATACCATAGCAATTGAAGCAGGGAAATACATATTTAAAAACTATAAGGCTTTATACCCAGATATGGCAACACTTCTAGGATATAGTAATCGATTACAACAACAAATTGACACCTTAGATGGATTTGCTGTTATCCCATCAAACACCAACTATTTTTTAGTAAAACTAAAAACACCCAGTGCTCCCCTTCTCAAAGATTATTTAGCACACACTCATCAATTGTTAATCAGAGATGCTTCAAACTTTAAGGGTTTAGGTAGTCATTACATTCGTGTCGCTAGTCAGAATCCCGATAAAAACGAACTATTAATTAATGCTTTACAGCAATGGGATATGCTACAGTAATCATTCCTTTAGTAATTGGGTATATTCTTGATTTGATATTGGGAGACCCCAGGTGGCTTCCTCATCCCATACGATTATTCGGAAATAGTATTGCTTTTGGTGAAAAAAAACTAAACACAAACCCTTTTGCTTTTATAAAAGGAATGATACTCACTATTGGGTTACTGGCAAGCACAATTGCAGTCTTTTATTATATTCAAAGACTCATTTCTCCATATACCATCGTCTATTATACCTTTACCTCTATAGTTGTGTTCTATGCTTTAGCTAATAAAAGTTTGATAGATGAAGGCAAAGCTGTTTTTACAGCCTTACAAGAAGGAATAGAACAAGGCAGAAAACGACTGTCATGGATTGTGGGTCGAGAAACAGACCAATTAAATCCACAACAAATAAAAACGGCAGTGTTCGAAACATTATCAGAGAACCTTAGTGATGGAGTTATTGCTCCTCTTCTCTACTATGCATTATTTGGTGTGGCTGGTGCTATGGGATATAAAATGATCAATACCCTTGATTCTATGATTGGCTATAAAAATGAAAGGTATATACATTTTGGCAAATTTGCTGCAAAACTAGACGATGTGGTTAACTATATCCCAGCTAGACTGACGGCATTTCTAATGTTACTGGTGACTGGTAAACTTCATAAAATCCCTTTTGTAGCACAATATGGTAAACAACACTCCAGCCCTAATGCTGGATATCCCGAAGCTGCACTGGCTGCGATTCTGGATTGCAAATTTGGCGGACCTAATTATTATCACAGAAAACTAGTTGATAAACCGTTTATAGGTACGAATGATCGAATCCTGAAAGATCAGGAAATAAAAACAGTAGCAAGGATCAATCAAAAAGTAACCTTTACATTTGTCCTTTTAATTTGTATGGTTTACTATTTTTTTTCAAACACATAACATAATGAGACAATAATTTTTCGATTTATTAGAAAAAGATCTAAAATCTAAATAGTGGAATGGTCTAGATTCTAACATCTAACAAAAATATGCCCAAAAGATATATCATTACTGGAGCACCAGGAACTGGAAAAACAAGTTTAATCCAGGCTTTACAAGCTAATGGATATCAATGTTTTTCTGAAATTTCTAGAAAAATAATACTTGAGCAGCAACAGATAAAAAGTAATAAAACGCCATGGGGAAACCTTCCTTGCTTTGCAAACTTGGTCTATCAACAAACGATTAAAGAGTTACAGCTTCCTATCGAAAAAAACACATTTGTAGATCGAGGATTGCTTGATATTATAGCCTATCTAAAAGCAAAATCTCATCCTATTCCAGAATATCTGTTGGATTTTCCATTCAAAACACATTATGCATCTACGGTATTTTTAATGCCGCTATGGGAAGAAATTTATATCAACGACCCTCAACGTCCTCAATCATTCCCAGAAGCTCAATGTATTCATAAACACCTCATAGAAGTCTACCAAAACTTCAATTTTACAATAGTAGTACTCCCTAAAACAACTTTAACAAAACGAGTAGATTTTATTAGATCTGTTATTTAAACAAAAAAAAGTATCTTCGCTGCTGATTTACGGTTCTTTTGGAAACAAAAGATGAAAAGGGAATTTGGTGAAAATCCAAAACTGTTCCCGCAACTGTAATACATATATAAAATTATGATCTATATGTCACTGTAGTACAACTATGGGAAGGCGATCATAATTGTGTGAAGTCAGGAGACCTGCCATAAATCAAAATATAATATTAACTCTCGGGTAAAGAGTTAGATATAACTATGAGTCTTATTTTCTGTTTAAAAAAGACTCTTTTTATTTCTATAACTTTTCCCACATAACTTAGAATTTTTAGATGAAAAGAATTTTGTTTTGTGGTGTATTGGTTTTGATTAGTCAATCTGTCTTTTCACAATCCAACACTATTTTAAAAGGAATTATAAAAGATGCCAGTACTGGTTATAATATTCCTGATGTATCTCTTTCGATAGTAGGGCAAAGTAAAAAAACTATCAGCGACTTAGATGGTCAATATCAAATAACGTTACCTTCAGGAAAATATGATCTTCAGTTTTCGGCAATAGGATATACTACCATTACCAAAAAAGTAGTATTAAAAGGGGAAGAACAAATCTTAAATGTAGGGCTTCCTGTTTCTACCACAGAATTGTCTGAAATCATTATCCAGTCAGACAAAAAAAAAGAAATAGGGGTACATCATGTATCCAAAATATCTCTAAAGTTAAGACCTGTGAATAGTGCACAAGATTTACTAAAAACAGTTCCTGGTCTTTTTATTGCACAGCATGCAGGAGGAGGTAAAGCCGAGCAAATATTTTTACGTGGTTTTGATAATGATCACGGTACTGATTTTGCTGTTTCTGTAGATGATATCCAGGTCAATTTGAGTTCTCATGCCCATGGGCAGGGATATGCCGATATGCACTTTCTTATCCCTGAAACTATAGGCGATGCTAATTATCATAAAGGACCACATGAGGCTTCTTTGGGTAACTTTGCAGTATCTGGTGCTGCTTCATATACTACAAAAAGCAGACTAAACCAAAACTCTTTAAAGTTTGAGTATGGTCAGTATAATTTTGTAAGAGCACTAGGTATGGTTACGCTTTTGGATAAAAAGAATTTTTTATCCAAAAACTATGAGAATGCATACATCGCGATAGAAGGAACTTATAACAAAAGTTTTTTTGACAGTCCGCAAAATTTAAAACGATTAAACACTTTTTCTAAATATACTGTAGATATTAACGATTATAATACGTTAACGACTTCGGTATCTACTTTTCATAGCAATTGGAATGCATCTGGGCAAATACCATTAAGAGCAGTACAGTCTGGATTAATAAACAGATTTGGTGCCATAGATGACAATGAGGGTGGAGATACAGAACGTATTCACATTAATGCCAAACTACAGTCTGAACTATCAGAAAAGATTAGTTTTAAAAACCAATTTTACTATGTGTCTAACCAGTATAATCTGTTTTCTAATTTTTCCTTTTACCTTAATGACCCAACAAATGGTGATATGATACATCAATCAGAAAGCAGGGATATATTTGCCTATAACGGAAAACTATCTTTAGACACCAAATTAGGAACAATGAATAGTAAAACAGAATTTGGATTTGGTGTACAGTATAATAACAATGATATTAGCTTGAATAGAAATATCAAAAGAGAACTACTAGAACCCCTAAACTCCTTCAAAATAAAAGAAACCAATTATAGTGTATATCTTAGAGAGCAACTAAAGTTAACCGATAAGTTTTCGATATTAGCAGGGCTTAGAGGGGATTATTTCACTTTTGATCTCGAAGAACTTATTCCAGAACCTGGTAAAGATGATAACGACGCATTCCGGTTTAGTCCTAAACTCAGCTTGTTCTACAACCTTACTCAAAAAATCCAACTATATGCAAAAGCAAGTTCTGGTTTTCATTCTAATTATAGTCAGGCCGCTGTAGATCAAAAATCTGTTCATCCTTTGCCAAAAGCTATTGGCTATGATTTGGGTACAGAATTTAAAATTGGTAATAGATTGATTGCCAATCTTACTGCTTGGTACATAAAAAGTGATGCCGAGTATGTTTTTGTTACTGATGATGGTTTTGAGTTCGAAAATAAAGGTCGTTCTGAGCGTATTGGTACAGAAGCTTCTTTTCGCTATCAACCCCTACCATATTTCTGGTTAGACACTGATCTAAACTATAGTTATGGTACGTTACTAGATGAACCAGAAGAAGCAAACAAAATCCCATCTGCTCCTCGATTTACCTCAATTGGTGGAGCTACCTTAAAATTAAAAAATGGAATTCAAGGATCTCTTCGATACAGGTATATGGCAGAGCGACCTCTAGTTGAAGATGAATCTGTAGAAGCAGATGATTACTTTTTGATGGATATGGTTATCAATTATACAAGACCTAGTTATGAAATTGGATTGGCTGTAGAAAACATATTTGATCAAAAATGGGTAGAAGCTTTATTTTATGATGCATCACAGCTTCAAAATGAAACTACTCCTGTCGATGATTTTCATTTCACTCCAGGAACACCTTTTTTCGCCAAATTAAGCGTAACGTATTTCTTTTAATTATGGGAAAAAATATCAGCAAAGTAAATGCCACCTTTCAATTTTGTGATGGAGGGTCTTGTCGAAAAGCAAATAGCGAAATTGCTATACGTGAAGCCAGAGCATATCTTCGTAATAATGGATTTTGGGATGCTACACATACCATAAAAACAAGATGTAATGGTCGTTGTGAAGATGCGCCAACCTGGATTGTACAACCTGGTAACTTCTGGTATAAAAATTTAACTCCCAGTAAGGCTATTTCAATTCTAAAATCCCATTTAGAAGAAAATCAACCCGTACAAGAATACTTACTATATAAAGAAGGATGGCCAAAATTAGCTACAGAGAATGAGAAAATTATAGCACCGATTGTTTTTAAAAATAAAATAGATACCACATTAGGAGAAGCTTTAGTGGCTCGATCTCTTGCTTCAGATCAACACCTCTATCCTCTATTCAAGTACTTATTTCAAGAGCCAAAACCTATTGCAGTGCAACAATACGACGCAGCTACCATTGAAATAAAATCGCCTCACCTTGTAGATTATACTGATGATTATGAGGTAAAAATTACTGGAAAAGAGCTTCAGTTACGATTAACGATCGCTGGGATTCCGAAAGACATTTCAGAAGAGATAGCCGATCGCAAAGTAAGTGTTGCAGAAGTGATTTGGCTTAAAAAATCTACTATCTTTACCAAAGCAATACGCTTTAAAAATAAAAAAGGAAAACACTTGGTCACATTTTGGATAAAAGAAGAGGATACAGTAACCTGGGAACATATTCTTACTATTTATCTGAAAATGTCACCAAACCATATTAGAATTAGTGAAGAAGTCTAAGCATATAAGTATATTAGGTTGTGGATGGTTGGGATTACCATTGGCAATAGATCGAATTGCCAACGGGGATACTGTAAAGGGCTCTACAACTACAGAAAGTAAAATCGAGAAGCTAAAAGCCGAAGGAATTATACCTCATCTTTTTACACTTGGAGTATCTTCAGAAAAAGAGTATATAGATTTTCTATCAGGAAGTGAAATTATTATTATTAATTTTCCTCCTAAACGAATCTCTAATATTATAGAAATATACCAAAATCAAATAAAAAGTATACTTCCGTTTATTTCTGATACTCAAAAAATAATCTTTATCAGTTCTACTTCGGTATATCAAAACACGAATAGAGAGATAACTGAAACATTGAATATTGTACCAGAAAAAGAATCAGGAAAGGCTATTGCGGCTGTAGAGCAATTATTACAAGAACAATTTAAAAATAGGGTGAGCATTATTAGACTATCGGGGCTTATTGGTGATGACCGTTTACCAGGTCGATTTCTCGCCAATAAAAAAGAAGTGCAGAATGGAGATGCCCCCATTAATGTAATTCATAGAGCGGATTGTATTGGATTAATTAATGCGGTTATAGAAAAAGAAGCTTGGGGAGAAATTATAAATGGTTGTGCAGATAAACACCCGATACGAAAAGAATACTACACGCTTGCTGCCCAAAAAATAGGACTTATCCCTCCTACTTTTATCAAGCAAAAAAAGCAAGTCTATAAGATTATCTCTAATGCCAAAAGCAAAACACTTTTAGGATATTCTTATATCCATCCCGATCCTTTAAAATTGATTTGACTATGAATGTTGTAGCCATAGTAGGTGCTGGTCCAGGAGATCCAGAATTATTAACCGTAAAAGCATTTCGCCTTATCAAAGAAGCAGATATAATCCTTCATGATAATCTCGTTTCAGATCCTATTTTAGCGATCAATACAACTGGAGAAAAAATATATGTAGGGCGTAAATTTGGAGATACTTCTGATCAAATAGAACGCCAGCAAAAGATCAATGAATTACTCTGTGTTCATTACCAAAAAGACAAAAAAGTAGTTCGCCTTAAATCTGGTGATCCATACATCTACGGAAGAGCGGCTGAGGAAGCACGATATCTAACAGAGAAAAATGTACCTTTTGAGGTGGTTCCAGGTATTTCTGCAGCACTGGCAGCTGCTAATATTTTTAATATTCCCATTACCGAAAGAAATAAATCTAATGCCATGCTGATATGCACAGCACATACTGCAGATTATTCTTTTGAGCAACTCACTGGGATTGCCCATATGCTTAAAGCTGGAAATACTATCTCGATATATATGGGACTTAAAAGCCTGCATAGGATTATTCCTAAACTATTAGAAGTATGTGAAGACGATACTATCCCAGTTAATGCAGCCTCTAATGTATCAAGGTCCAATCAGGAAATTATAACAGGTACGCTAGGGAGCATACAAGAACAGATCAAAAACAGTACATTGCAAATGCCTGTGGTGTTATTAATTGGAGCTAATCCTATTCGATAAATTAACATTTATTATTCTAGTGAAGACTAGAATCTGTTTTCAACTATAGTAGACAATTCAATTTATAAACAAAAACAATGAAAGAAGGAATATTACTTTGTGGACACGGAAGCCGTAGAGAAGCTGCCATTACTTCTTTTAAACGGCTAGTAAGTATCCTAAAAGAACGTTATGAGAATGACTATGAAGTAGATTATGGGTTTTTAGAATTTAATCACCCTACGTATGAGGCTGCTGTAGAGCGTATGTACCTGAACGGAATCCGAAAAATATATGCGCTTCCAGTTATTTTATTTGCAGGATCTCATGCCAAAAATGATATCCCTTATGAATTGAATACTATTCAAAGTTATCATGAAGATCTTACCATTGCTATGGGAAAGCATATTGGTGTTAATTCTTTTTTGCTGGATCTTGCTGTAAAACGAATTGAAGAAACAGAAACTACTTTATCCAAACTAGATCGAAAAGAAACCTGTTTGGTGGTTGTGGGTAGAGGCACAACTGATCCCGATGCTAATAGCGATGTATGTAAACTAACCAGTATGCTTTGGGAAGGAATGGGATTTGGATTTGCTACCACAGCATACAGCGGAACAGCCTACCCCAAAGTCGATGAATCGCTACAAATGATTGAAAAATTAGGCTTTAAACGAACTATCGTTATTCCTTTTTTCTTTTTTACAGGAGTATTACTAGAACGTATTTATGGTCATGTTACCGATATGAATACAGCCTCTACCTTAGAATATATCTATACAGACCCTTTTGGTACCGATGAATTATTGATGAAAGCTTTTGATGAACGCTTAGAAGAAGCCAAAAATGGTACTGCTCATATGAATTGCCAACTCTGCAAATATAGAAAACAGGTTATTGGGTTTGAGCAAGACTATGGTAAAGAGCAGATAGGGCATCACCTTAATGTAAAAGGTATCCTTTTTGAAGAAGACGAAAAACCAGGCGAATTAAAAAACTCATTGGGTAATAAAATCAAGAAGATATTAGGGATTTAGATTATTAATCTGTGTGTAAAATGTTTGCTTGATCTTTCTTGAACGTAAATCGTAGATTTACACTTTTCGATGTCTACGACCTAATTAACTAAATGATTAATAAATTAGTAATCAATAGTTTGTTTTTGAGCACTTATTGCATTCACGGTAAAGTTATCCAGCACAGTTTTATGGGAAACAATATTTTTTATATTTCCTAAAAGGTTTGTTGGTGGAGTTTCAAAGAATATAAGACCACCACCACTATCTACCATCCACGATTCACGCATTTGATTTAAATGAAATGGATAATAACCATGATTTGTGATTACTGACTTTTACGCTACTAGTTTTAATCAGACAATGTTTTGATATAAAAACCTTTTATTTCTATTAGGTCAATAACATCTCCTTCTGATAAATTTGTAGTAGCTTCAATTCTAAGCACATTATCAATATCTTCTAGATCAACAGACCATTTAATAATATCTGAATGATTGTTAAAGATTGATTTTAGCGATTTAATCTTTTTCTTTGATTTAATATCTGTTCGAAATATTAATAATTTCATAATGAAATTTAAAGTTCTTCTGAATCTGGTTTTGAGGAGTCCTCTTGCACTTGATTTGATTGTCGTTCGACATATTGTTTGTAATATTCATCGCCTTCTTCTTTCCAAAATTTATCATAGTATTTCCATTTTGAAAAATCAGTTTTCGAATCATTTTTACAGGTGTCACTTGAATCTTTTGATGATTTTTTACTGCTGCCACTACCACAACCTCCAAGAAATATTTTTAGTAATATAAATACCCCAACAGCTTGCCAATAAGTAAGCGTAGTTAGTCCAAAAATCTCGGGCATAAGCCAATTCCATAACCACATAATGACAAAGCCAAATAAAATGGCTAATCCTGTTATTGCAATGGCACCAAAAATGATTATTCCTACAATCTCTATTGGTGACTTTTTTCTGAATTTATGAGTGAAAAAATTTGTCATGATATTCTTTTATTTTTATTAAGCTCTACTTCTATTTTTTTATATAATATTCCAATTGCCCTATGCCTTCTAGACATTAATGTTCCTACAGAAATCTCTGTTTTAGTTGAAATTTCTCTATATGTATATCCTTCAAAATCCACAGCTATAATAATATCTTTATATGCTGGTTTTAGCTGTTTGATGCACTTTTTTAACACTACTTTCATTTGATCAGAAGTATAATCATCGTTTGATTGGTGTAGTACTTCCGCTAATTCTACTAAATCCTCATCAACATCTATAGAATTTGTTTTTTTTGTAGTTCGCATCACATCAATGATTTTGTTTTTTACAGATCTGTAAACGAAACCAGTTACATTATTTATTGGGGCATATCGATCTGCTCCCGAAAATAATTTTAGAGCAACATCCTGGATGATATCTTCTGCATCACGATTGGCTGTGTCACTTATTTTAGTTTTCACATACCTCTTGAGAGATTCATATTCTCTTCCAAAAAAATCGGTAAGTTTTTTACTGTTTTCTGATTCCAAATTCATTAAAACCTTTTATGAAGGGTTTTCAATTAAAAAGACGATATTTTTTTAATCTATTGCATTTTTTATTTTTTTTAAATGAATTTATGATAGATTATTAGTACTACATAATCTTATAAGAACGAACTTATCATATTGATTGACAAAATAGGTTATTGTTTTTCCAATAGCACTTTTAGGTAATACATTATATTGTTCTTCTGTAATCCAATCCTTAATTTGTTGTAATAGCGGTTGTGTTTTTTTCAAAACGTAGTTGTTTTACTTTGTCAATATCACCATTGGCAAGTTCTTTACTATTTATTTCTTGTAGATAAATTTCTCTAAAAATAGCTAATACCTTTTTTGCTTTTTTTTATCGTTATCTAGTGATCTCAGAATTTTCTTTTAGTATACAATAATCATCCAGCAAGAGTGATATATAGTAGCAGAAGAAGTAACTGCTATAGGAACAAAGCTAGATTTTGAAAAAAATACAATAGACTTGGATAGTTTATTTATCCAATAGTGTAATTTTTGTTGTTTTTGTTTTCATAAAGATAATACATTCCTTGTTGGCTGGTGTGATTTTGATAATACGTAATCAACAAGGGGTAGCTTTCCTTCTTTATAGAGCGCTGTTAAGAGGATCAAAAACTTTTTTAAATTTACCCGACAATGCTTTTATATAAAACAAAAAATCATCGAAAACACCAAAACTGTCATTGTATGATTTATAGTTTTTCTTTATTTGAAGGTATTATTTTTTCGATAAAATCGCTTACCAACCATTGATAGTTTCCATGATCATATTGTATAATATCCATCCTTTGTAAAGAAGCATTACTTTGATATAAAAAGTAAGAGACTCCTCCTCTGATCTCATTGATCTGCTTGAAATCGATCATTGCCTTATAATCCAAAAATACTCCTACAAACTTAAATGTATTTTTTTTATCTATAATATCATTTTCTATAAGAACCTGCTTAAGTATTTGACTTAACGCTATTTTATTCTTTTTAACATCTATATATTTTAAAGTTTGATTTTTATCCTCTATTCTGATGTATGGTTTTTGAAAAGTAACACGTTTAAGGATATCGATATCATCTAAAATGAATATTCCATCGCTATAATTATTTCCTACTTCCTGCCCAATGTTCATATAAAAATAAAGATCATTTTTTATGGGCATAAACTCAGCATGATTTTCTGGCTTCCCATAAGCTTTCATTACAGGATAATGCATTATCAGTTTTGATTTTTTCTCAAAATCATCACCTTCTGAAAATAAAAAGCTTTCTAGTAACAGCATACTTGCTTTTTGGCGGATAATATGTAGCGTGTCATTCAGTAGAACAGCATCTATTATATTGTAAAAATAAAAAGGACTCTCCCCATCGGTTTCTCCCAATCGCCAGGCAGCGGTCTTTTTTTCTACACAAAATGTATCTAGCACTATGGTATGAGATTTACTATTGGTTAGTGTTGTTTTCCAATTCACATATCCATAAGCTCCGTTTTTCTCTTTTTTGGGATATATCTTTTTTCCATCAATTACAATAGGTTGTTTTGTGTAATCATACCCATAGAGTACATTATCTGCGAGTACCTCTAAAGTCAGATTATCAATTTTTTGAATATAAACAGAATTCATCGTAGAAATTTGCTGTGCTTTACAAGATGCCAATACACTGCTAAAAAGAAGTATGTATATCGCTCTTTTCATAGATTAAACATTATCTTGAGTCGTGTGTAGGTACACATGCATATTTTTTTTAACGACCTTATATTCGTGATTACCATATAGATAAGATGGTATATGTCTTATATAGAGGTTTTTTCCGTTGCTAAGATGCTTTTTAAAATACAGACCATCTAACATTCTATTACAATAATCATTCAAGGTACTATCTTTACGGGTAAAACTCTGACCATAGGAAGCATCATAAAAACGCATGGTACTCTTATGGCGAAACCATATATGATCCCAAAAAATATTGATCGCATCATCGTTTCCCTGGGCAGCACTTTTCTTATCGTTATAAACACTATTGGGCAAGACCCCTCCTGGATATGCTGTAATGTTACAATTTTTAACAAGTAACAACTCCTGCTTAAAACCATGAGCAGCCAAACTAGAATCTATCAAACCTGCCTGTTTGGTATAATATGTAAGGTATTTTATAAACACGTGCTGTTCATGTATTCCATAAGAGGTATGTGCATGATCTCTGGTTTCTTTAACAGTATGGGTTTTACTATATGCATTTATAGTCCCAGAAGGTAAACTAAATGCTGCCGACATATCACTGGTAGCTATGGCTACTGTATCATAATTTGTGATCCCCTGTATCAAACAAAGATGCGCCATCAGATCATTCCATTCTCCACATCGGGATTCCCCATTTTTAAGTAAACTCCGTACTCCTCTTGTAAATCCCCCCCTCGTAGCGCTGCTATTTCTCCAATACCCTAAGCCCAAATGACTCCAATCTATAGTCAAATAAGGAGAACCCTCTCTTTTTCTTGTCACCTTTCGGGTAGCTATTATTTTAAAGGAAGCATCTACAATTTGTTCCTCATTATCTGTATTGTTTTTATGCTGATTTCCTAATCCTTTAGCTTGATTGCATCCCCACCATAAAAGAGATTCTAATATATTTTCTTTATGATTGTTTGCACTACATTTAATTTGCATTGTAGTCGTTTTAGAAGCGGTAATTTTAAAATTTCTATAGTCAGGCTGTTTCCATGTTATGTATAACTCATTCATACTACTTCCTGCCTTGATCCAATTTTTATCGTCTTCTGAATATTCAAAAAGCAGTTCAAAAGTTTTGATATACTGCACTGTATTTTTATAGGGCTTATTTTCACTATTAAAACTAACTTCAAATTCTCCTTTCGTTTTTCCCCTAACTGTAGTAAAAGTATATTGCTTTCCCATATCAGTTATCCGTATTTTTGGAGCTTTAGAAAATGGGGTCTTAGCATCTACCTTTAACGTAGCTGTACCTGTTATTTTATCGGTACTGGAGAAAGTGATAGGAATAGGTTCTGGTTTTATAGTATTGAAATCATCTGCATTTGTTCTTGTATATAGCCAGTGGTAATACTTACCCTTATCCTCTAAAATGTAAAACTTTTTATAATCATTAAAGTCCTTTACATCATCACTACATACATCATATGTAGTTGCAAAGGTTAGTTTGGTAAGCACCATAGTTGCAGAAGAGGTTGCGGATTTACCATATGTCTTTGTTCCAGTAATCACTTTATCAGATACCTGACTTTTATTCTTTTGCTTCTTGGCAACCTCCAATTTTATAGTAGTATCAGAAATTTGCTCATGACGGTGTAATTTCCTACTCAACTTCTCTTTACTATTGTCCTTACGGATTTTATTTTCGACCTTCCAGAGTTCAGAGAGAGTGTTTTTTAGCTCTGTAATATAGGTATCTAGTTCTTCTGCAGTAAGATTGACCAGATCCATTTCAGGAACAGTTCTATCTGTAATATCTTTTGACGTACCAAAAAGATTGTTCCAAAAGTCTGATTTATATTCTTTCATTGTCCCGAATTTATAAATTGAATTTTACCTCCTGTAGCACAATTAATTGTCGATTTATCAATTAGAGCATTATGGCTATCAATAAACACATCTTTTTTAAAATCTTGCCACATTAGTAGTGAAATACAACCACTACATGGTTTTTGAGTTATAGCACAAATGCCAAAATTGAAATTATTAAGGATAGGATCTTTATCTATGGTAGAGCAACAATAGGAATTGTTGAAACTTAAAACTTTTGGACTTGCTTTTATCTGGCAGGGTAAAGATCCTTTATCGCAGATCATTGTAGCAATATCTTTTATATACTTAAATGTACCTCCATCCTCTGGCTGAATTAGTACTCCCATTAGCTTATGTTTTTAGTTTTTATCTAACTACTTTTTAATAGTATATCCATAGCTGTTTACTCTCTTCAGTTTTACAGTTATCAAATCAATCTGTTTTTTTATTGATTGATTTAGTGATATCTAAACAAAAAAATCATGAAGGTTTGGGATTCTAAAGATATGTTAAAATAGAAAATTTATGGCTGCTTTATAACCCCAAAAATTAAGTGGAAGAACCATAAAAAAACAGAGGTTTTTACTGTATATTTTAGAAGGAGACACCAAAACTCTATCCTCTCATTCAACAAATGATGTGGAGTTGCTACTGTCCTGTCCTGAAATAGGTTTACACAAAGTATGAATACCCTTGTAGCAGATAAGGAGGAAACAGATAATGTACCCAAATAACCCCAAAACGAAAGCCTATATTGTATATCAAAAAAACAGAATAGGGTATCGATAAAAGATCAAGGGGATTGCTTTTTTGTACAATGATCCAAAAAAAGATAGCAATACCCAAAAAATTGTACAAAGGATAGTAAAAATTGCTCTGCCACCAAGTAATGAAGTGGGCACTCACACTCTCCTAAGTAGGTGAACTGATAATTTTATCTGGTGCTCCCAGCTTTGAAGTACCCAAACTGACAAACTTGCAGGATTCTTTAACAATTACAGTACCCCAGAATACGTATTAAGTGGGGTGAGGTACTTATATAAGTGGGTAGCGCTAAATGCTAAAATAGCAAATACTGAATATCGAAATCTGAAGTGAGTTACAATCAAAAAAAACTTTGAGTCTTTGCAACTTTGCTTCTTTGAAACTCAAAAAATATAATACTGAAAAATGAAAAAGTAAAGTAAGGAATCGGGTATCTGAGTTACAATCAAAACTTGTAGGTGCAATCGTTGCCAGAGCTGCAACAAAAGCAAATATCAAAAGAAGGGTCAGGTGTGGTATTGTCTACTTTTCTTTCCAATTCTGGGAACGAATGGCGCTTCTATTTCAAGTTTAACTTCTTCACGACAGAATTCAGCTGGATTGCTATAATGAACATTTATCTGGTACATAATTAAGATAATTTCTAAAGTTAATGGTAATAAATAGAAAAAGGAAAAGTCTACTTTTTTATAGTATTAATTCGGGAGTTTTTTTAGAATTTGTTTTGCAGATTCAAAATTCCAAAGATTTTTAAACTTAAGGAGACCTCTATTAATTGAGTTATGTTCCCAGTCGATAATCAAACAAACATTTCAAAATTTCTCTACTCAGATTTATCCTTTAGATTCATATCCTGATACCCATAAGTCAAAAACAATCTAATCGGGAATATATAGAAACTTGATCAATCAAAAAATTAGTTTATAGATTTTGAATAATTTACCCTAGAAAGTTTGTAGGAATAAGAAAAGATTTCTTTTAACATTTTTTAACACTTATTTAAATACAACAGTGTTGCATGAAAAAATCAAGTTCTTTATATTGCAACACTGTTGCAACAAAGGGCGAGCCGAAAACCTTACAAAACAGAGTAGGTATAATCTTAATTTATGTAATCATGAAAATTAACAAAGAAGCATTAATCTCTCAGATTTTGGCCGAAAAATCAGCAAATCCAGTTGGAGGCGCACATTGTAGTAACTGTGGACATTGTTCATCTACATTGTAGACATTGTATTGCGGTAGTACGATTTGTCGTACTACCGTTTTCAAGGAAACATTTTTAACATGAAAAAATTAGATAAAAAACAACTAGCAAATATTCTTCAGTTTAGAAACGAAGACATTATTTCGAGGTTTAATGATATGTACCAGTTAGAAGCCGAAGAAGTACAAGATATTTTTAATGAAACCCTCAAATTTCTATTCATAAGCCAGATTCCAGGAGTTTTTATACCAGATGATCTTTTAATTATCGACGAAATGTGGCATAATATGATTCTTTTTACTCCTCAATACCATGAGTTTAGTAAGGAATACTTTAACACAACTTATTTTCATCATGTTCCCGCTTCAAAAAAAGAAAAAGAAGATCGTAATAAAAATATGATGAAAGACCCTGAAAAGGCTAAACAAGAATATTTGCAAAAATTAGAGTTTCTATTATCTGTAACCTATGATTATTTAGGAGAAAAAACAGTTGAAAAATGGTTCAGGAAGTATGCAAATCAATATAGTAAAGAACAACTTAAAGTATTAAGAAAATAATCATGAGTATCTTCCCCAAAAGAGCTATCCCTGGTAAGACTGTAACTATTCATTGGAACTTTAATATCTCTGCCTTAAAAAATGTGCATATATTTCCGTGGGTTAGAATAGGGGTTAAAGACCCTAACGGAAATATTACTATGCTTTTTGAAGAACATGTTTTGGGATTACCAGATCCTATAAACGAAGTAACACAAGAAGAAGAACGATCACTTAAATATTTAAATAAAAATGTTCCGTTACTGTTATTAGCAGATTATCTAAGTGGTGCCTGTAAAAAAGAACAATTAATACAAATACTCAGGAATATTCAATCCGGAAGACATTACTATTTTACATATACCATTCCTAAAGATGGCCCTTTAGGCAAATACACGCTTGTTTCAGAAGTACACAGTTCTGGAGAAATAAAGCATTCTAAAACCGCAGCAGATGATTTCTTTTTTGTTGAAAAAATAACACTGGATAAGATTATAGAAGGCGAAAAAAAGAAAGCTATAATTATGAATCATTCACCAGAGAAAACTCCTGTAAAAGTAGTTGAATGTTATCACAATGCACAAGAAGAACTAAAAACCAAAGTACGTGTTTTTGAAATCGAACCCCTACAAGAAACAACACTAGAACTTTCTTCAGATCAAGAATTTTTATTGTACAATGAAGAAAGAGAAGTGATCTCTCTAACCAATTTATCATCATCTTATCTATTGCGAAACCAACAAATACTCGAATTACGTAAAAATGATGGGCTAACCTGTTTACTAAAAAGGGATAAAGATGAAGCCTATCAATTAACTCCTGAAACAAAAAAGTTATGGGATAGGTCAAACGGATTACTTCATAAAGATCAAATGTCAAAGAAAGAAAAAGTGATTTTTGAAGAAATGAGTTCAGAAGAATTGATTCAGGAAATTACTTTATAACAAACGACATCTATATTCTTAAAACATCAGAAATATATAATTAAAATACAATAATCATCTACTAGTCCTATATGCAATATATCTTATATTTTATAATTGTTTTTTTATGTGTCCCAATCGTTTCTATAGGTCAGGAAGGAGTAATTTCTGGTACAATAACCAACGAAAAAGGAACTCCATTATCTATTGCTCATATATACATTTCTGAAATGAATAAAAGCACTGTATCCGATGATTCAGGAGTTTTTAGAATAGAGCACTTGAGGTCGGGAGACTACCAAATTGTAATATCTCATATAGGATACCAAACGCAACAAAAAACAATAACACTACTTAAAAATCAACCCAAAATAAAAGTAACAATTCGCCTTGCCAAACAACTCGATGAATTAGGTGAAGTAACACTATTGAGCACATCAGAAGCAACAAAAATTAGAAATAGTACAACAACAGTATCTGTTATAGAAGCCAAAAAACTTAATAATAGATCTGTTACTACATCTGATCTTTTAGGTACAGTACCAGGAGTACAAATAAGACAGAGCGGGGGGGTTGGAAATGCTACTGAAGTATCTATTCAGGGGTTAAGCGGCAGACAGGTAAAAC
>CAKMZM010000053.1 GCA_929200365.1 uncultured Flavobacteriaceae bacterium
CTAATAAACTAAATAAACTCTTCTTGAATAGTAAATAGTTTAAATCACTTCATTATAACAACAATATAATATCCATAAAGATTAGTCTAAACCAGAGTCATATAATTTCTTTTTATAATCAGAAGGAGTCATTCCTTTTATTTCCTTAAATTTTCTGTTAAAATTAGAAAGATTTTTAAAACCACTTCGATAAGAAACCTCAGAAATGGTGATATCGGATTCTCTGGATATTAATCTACACGCATTTTCAATTCTTACTTCAATTAAAAACTGAAAAAAGGTTTTATTGGTTCGTTGTTTAAAATATCTACAAAAAGCATTCGATGTCATATTAGCCAAATCAGCAACCTCTTTCAGAGAAAAATCTCTATTAAACTCATCCATTACTACCTGAAAAACTTTGGCCATTCTCTTTCCCTCATTATCAGTATATGCCCTTTTTGAAATGAAAGATGATATAGTTTCTGTTTTTGATATTTTCAGTATTTTTAAGATTTTCAAAAAAATAATAAATCGATCTAGTTTATCTTTTCTCTCGACAATTTTGAGAAACTGTTTCTTTAATTTTTCCTTCTTAGAAAATACCTTAACCCCATATACAGAGTTCCTAAAAAACCCTGATAAATCATTAAATTCAGGAAGCTTAAAAAACAAATTTCCAAAAGATTCTTTGGTAAAAAAAAGAGAAATCATATAAGACTCTACAGAAGAAGAAGCACTTTTTAACACATGAGGGACATTACTTCCAAAAATCAAAATATCATTGGACTTATAATCAGTTATAGTATCTCCAACAATTAAATTCCCTTCTCCTGATATTATGATTGATATTTGTATCTCCTCATGCTGATGAAATTTATCATAAAAAACAACTTCTCTATCTTCCTGAACAATTAAAGTATCGGTCGAGGATTTTGGTATTCTAAAAGGTAATGCTTTCATCTCTATTTAGATATGACTCAATATTAATCATAATTATGCATATATTAGCAACAAAAGGTAATATAATATCATATATAGATAATTTCTAAATGCATCTTTCGTTAGTTTCATAATATATTTGAATAAAATTTTATAGAATTATCCATTTAGCTCTCAAAGAGCTGATTTACAATTCATAGTTTCAAAGTTATGTATTAAAAAAATCATTGGTAATGTAGGTTTTGAACTTAGAGCATGTTTAAACACAATGTAAACCGAAAATCAGTAGTTTGAGGTTCTGAGGAAGCAGGGGGTTTAAACATGCTCTTATGTCATTTTGATTTTACTTCTTAAATAGGTAATCCTAAAATTTTAACTATAATATTATAGATTGAAAAGGTGAAAAAAGATAGTGATAGTGGTCTGAAAATGAATCCAAAATCACCCAAGTATAAAACAATAAATTTGTAAATTAATCCTTAAAATGATATACTGAAAAAGTAAAAGAGGTTATATTATTCTTTCATCAAAAATTGATTTACTTTCACATCAAATCGTTTAAAATCATGATAACAGGCAAAAACTATATAGGAAATCAGCTTTCGGCAATAGGAAATAAAACCTATACAACTTTCAACCCTAAGTTGAATATTGAAAATGAACATACATTTTTTGAAGCTTCAAAAGAAGAAATTGAAAAAGCAGTAGCATTAGCTTCAGAAGCTTTCGAAATTTTCAGAAAAGTTTCTGGTGCTAAAAAAGCAGAATTTCTACATGCAATTGCTGATGAAATTTTGGCTTTAGATGATCTCTTAATAACAACTTACATATCAGAAACTGGTTTACCAGAAGGAAGAGCAAAAGGTGAAAGAGGAAGAACTGTAGGGCAATTAAGAACTTTTGCAGATTTGGTAGCAGAGGGTTCTTGGGTAGAAGCCTCTATAGATACTGCCGATTTAGATCGCAGTCCTATTCCTAAACAGGATATTCGTAAAATGTTGGTTCCTCTAGGTCCCGTTGTTGTCTTTGGAGCAAGTAATTTTCCTCTGGCCTATTCTACAGCTGGTGGGGATACTGCTGCTGCATTTGCTGCAGGATGCCCCGTGATTGTAAAATCACACCCTATGCATGCAGGAACTGGAGAATTAGTGTCTGCTGCAATTATCAAAGCTGCCATAAAAACAGGAATGCCAAATGGAGTATTCTCTAATCTCAATAGTTCAGGAATTGAAGTAGGTACTCAATTAGTAGAGCACCCCAAAGTAAAAGCTGTTGGTTTTACAGGAAGTATTACAGGAGGAAGAGCACTATTTGATTTGGCCTCAAAACGACCAGAACCAATCCCCGTATTTGCAGAAATGGGAAGTATAAACCCTGTTATCCTTTTGCCCGAAGCAACAACCACAAAAGGAGCAAATGTAGCTATAACCTATGCAAAATCTATAACATTGGGAGCTGGACAGTTTTGTACAAATCCTGGATTGCTTATAGGAATTAAAGGAAAAGCACTAACCGATTTTATAAAGACTCTCTCTGAAGAAATAATTAAAATTGAACCTTCTTGTATGTTGCACCCCAATATTATCGGGAATTTTGAAAGAAATAAGACAAATGCATTACAACAAGGAGGATTATCTGTCACTGCCGAATTTGATCATGATATTGCCGTAAACCATGCAAGACAAACAGTTACTACTGTTGAAGGAAAAACATTTCTGGAAAATACAACGTTGCATCAGGAAGTGTTTGGGCCATTTTCGATGGTTGTACAATGTGAAGATACAGAACAACTAACAGCTGTAATCAATAGTCTCGAAGGGCAACTTACAGGTACAATTATTGCTGAAAATGAAGAAGCGACACAATACAATACAGTTATTGATGCATTACAAAACAGAGTAGGAAGAATCATCTTTAATGGTGTTCCTACAGGGGTAGAAGTGTGCCCATCTATGTTACATGGTGGTCCATATCCTGCATCAACCGATAGTCGATTTACCGCGGTTGGTATTCATTCTATTAAACGATGGGTACGCCCATTTAGTTATCAAAGTTGGCCTAATCATTTATTACCTAACGAACTTAAGAATGAAAACCCTTTAGGTATTTCAAGATTAGTTAATGGTAAATATACAGATCGCAAAATATAAGAGCTGCGTAAAAAAGTAAAAACTGCATTAGGAGATAAATTTGACATATGCAAATTTCACGAAATCATCCTGAAACAAGGAACAGTAATACTTTTAATTATAGAAAATAGAATTAATACTTATATATAGAAAACAAAAAATGGCTAAAACTACTTACAAATGTATTGATGCACATACCTGTGGAAACCCAGTAAGGGTAGTTACTACAAGCAGACCTGATTTAATAGGTAAAACAATGAGTGAAAAACGTCAACACTTCCTTTCAGAATATGATTGGATCAGAAAAGGATTGATGTTTGAACCACGAGGTCACGACATGATGAGCGGTAGTTTTTTATTTGAACCTCATCACCCTGATAACGATTTTGCTATTTTATTTATCGAAACTTCAGGATGCTTACCTATGTGTGGTCATGGTACTATCGGAACCATCACTATTGCAATCGAAGAAGGATTAGTACAACCAAAGGTTCCTGGTAAAATTAGAATGGAAGCTCCAGCAGGACTAGTAGAAATAGAATACCAACAAACTGGTAAAAAAGTAGATTGGGTAAAGCTTAAAAACGTAAAATCATATCTGGCAGCAGAAGGATTAACTGTTGAATGCCCAGAATTAGGAGAGCTTGTTTTTGATGTTGCCTATGGCGGAAATTTTTATGCTATTGTAGATCCTCAAAAAAACTTTAGTGGAGTTCATGATTTTACGGCAAGCAAATTAATCCAATACTCTCAAGTAGTAAGAGAACGTATTAATAAAAAATATCCTGATGCATTTATACATCCAGAAAATGATACAATTAGAGATGTAAGCCATATGCTTTGGACAGGAGATCCTATCAACCCTGATTCTTCGGGTAGAAATGCTGTTTTTTATGGGGATAAAGCCATTGACCGCTCTCCCTGCGGAACAGGAACTTCGGCTCGAATAGCACAATTATATGCTAAGGGAAAGCTGAAAAAAGGGGAAGAATTTATTCATGAAAGTTTTATCGGAAGCACGTTTATAGGCAGAATAGAAGAAGAAACCGAAATCAAAGGTATAAAAGCAATAGTTCCCAGCATTCAAGGTTGGGCAAAAGTATATGGATATAATACCATCAGTATAGATGATGAGGATGATCCCTATGCACATGGATTTCAGGTTATTTAATTAGAATTAGTAGTCAGCAAAAACAAGTTAAATACAATAAAATGCAACACTAAGCATGTCTAAGTGTATGGAATTATGAATAAAGAAGTTATTATCATCGGAGGCGGAATTATAGGGTTGTGTTCTGCATATTATTTACATAAAGAAGGACATCATGTCACTGTAATAGATCAATCTGAAATGGATTCTGGCGCTTCTTACGTTAATGCGGGGTATTTAACTCCAAGTCATATTATACCTCTGGCTGCTCCAGGTATGATGAAAAAAGGGATTAAGTGGATGTTTGATTCTAGTAGTCCTCTTTATATTAAACCACGATTAAATTCACATTTTCTACAATGGTCCTGGGCATTTAATAAATCCTGCACCCCAAAAAATGTAGAAAAATGTATCCCTGCAATTAGAGATATTAATCTATTCAGTCGGGATTTGTTTACAGATATTAAGCAACAAGAAGGTTTTAAATTTCAGCTGGAAAGAAAAGGGCTATTAATGCTTTGCCAGACTGATAAGATGCTCGAAGAGGAAATTGAAGTTGGAGAATTAGCAAAAAAAGCAGGGTTGCCTGTAAGAGAGCTCTCTAAAGAAGCCTTAGATCAATTAGAACCTAATGTGAAAATAAATGCAACAGGAGCTGTATTATACGAATGTGATGCGCATACTACTCCAACAGTATTCATGACAGAAATGAAAGCATATCTTCAAGAATCTGGTGTGGTATTTCACAAAAATGAGAAAATACAGGACATTACATTTTCTAATGAAACCATACGCTCTGTAAGTAGCAGTACCAAAACTTACACCGCCGATGAATTTATATTAGCTGCTGGATCCTGGTCAAAAATTCTTAGTAAAAAACTAGGAATAAAATTGTTGCTAGAAGCTGGAAAAGGATATAGGATTAATGTAGAAAGAGACATAGGTATCACTACTCCTGCTATATTAGCAGAAGCAAAAGTAGCTGTAACCCCAATGCAGGGATTTACCCGTTTTGCAGGAACAATGGAGGTTGCTGGCATCAATCACGATATCAACCCTGTAAGAGTTAATGCTATTGCCAATGCAGCCAGTCAATTTTATCCTGAAGTAGAAGTTACAGATACAGAAAAAAATAATGTTGCTTGTGGATTAAGACCTGTATCGCCAGACGGTATGCCATATATAGGTAAATCTAATACCTATAAAAACTTTACTATAGCTACAGGGCATGCTATGATGGGATGGAGTATAGGGCCTGCAACAGGGAAATTGGTTTCTGAAATTATTTCTGATCAAAAACCATCTTTGAATCTGGACATATATCATCCTGATCGTAAATTTTGATGCAAAAACTGTTTAAACTTTTTTGATTCTGTCGAAAAATAGTTGTTGTTTGATCAATTGTCCCGAACACTTGGGATCGCACATCATGGCAGTACTACAAAGTAAGAAAAAGATGGGAATTGAACGAAAAAGAGCATTTTTATAACGAATTAAAAAAGTTTAAACGACTTAATATTTAGTCCTAAAATTATTAGGCAGTCCATGCTAATATATCGGCATCTGCGCCAGAGCATAGAATAAAAAAACGTTTTAACATCATCTAAGGGTTTTTGATTTACAATACCTATAACGCTGATTTATAACGATATGTTGCACACACAAAACTCCCTTTGGGGAGTTTTCGTTCTTAAAAATCGGAAAACCAGATTCGCTAATTATTCTCTTTTTGTTTTTTCTATCGAGCTTTTTATTGTTCTTTTCTGATTTCTTGTATACGTCTTCGCGCTTCTTTTCTCTCTTTAATAGCCTCTTTTCTTACTTCACGAGTTCTTTTTGCTTCGTACATAGCCTTTCTACGTGCTTTTTCTGCTTGTCTTCTTGATTTCTTAGCACTATATCGTGCCATAGCTCTTACTTTCTCGGCTTCTTGCATAGCCATTTTGACTTCTTCTCTAACTATTTCTGCATGAACCATCACCTGTTTTTCGATCTCAAATCTTGATTTTTCAGCATTTCTTATGGCTTCTTCTCTTATTTTATAAGATTGCTCACGGGCTTTATTTGATTCTTTCATAGCAATTATTCTAGCTTTCTCAGCCTGTTCCATTGCTATTATTCCTACTTGTTCTGCTTCATAACTTGCTTCCTCTGCTCGTTCAATTACAATAGCTTTATCTATTTCTACCTGCTCTTCCAATTCTGCTCTTTCTCTTTCTACTTCTTCCATTGCAAGTTCAACTTCACTTTCAGTTTCTTCATATTCTACCTGCGGTGCTTTTGATCTCTTAACTGGTTTTGCAAATCTAGACATCTTTGACACCTTGCTTGTTTTTGAAGAAGCTGGAGGAACAGGAACAACATTTACCCCTACTTTTGGAGGTGTTGGAGGTCTTTGAGGTGGAGGTGGAATAAGATCATGCTCGTCTGGATTAGCTTTATACAACCTCGTCTTCCTATAGACTTTATTGAGTTTTTTGAGAAATTTATCATTCGTGTTTTCTAGTTTGACACTAAATTGAAACTCTGTTAGCTCATGGTCTTTCCACTGTTTTGTAGCATTATCAATAACGGCAGCCGCACCAGATAAATCAGTGGTAATTCCATTAATGTTAATTTGTTCTCCACTAACTCTGATTTTTATTTTTTTATCAGGGTGAGTTGGTGCTACAGTAGTATTGATTGTAGTACTTTTTTGTTGAGCTACCATCTTATTGTTAAACAAAAGAATACATCCTAAAAGGATAGGTAGAAACAGCAACAATCGAGTTGTTGCTTTAGTTTTAGAAAATTGTTGTGACATCATAACGATTCGTTTTTTGGTTAATGAATAATTGACAGGGCTCGCTAATACAGCTTGATGAGAACTGTTTGGATAATTAACGAGTAGGTCCATATATTGATGTATTGAAAACTGTTGCTTCAATACTTTTTGATCTGCAAGAAATTCATGATTTAATTTAATTGCTTTTTTTACCCAAAACCATATTGGATTGAACCAAAAAATCACTTGAAAAATCTCTACAAACAGAATATCTAAAGTATGTCTTTGTTGCACATGAGTTTTCTCATGTAATAATACTTCTTTCGGAATAGCTTTTTTCTCAAATTCTTTTTTAGGAACAAATATGTAATGTAAAAATGTATGCGGAATAATAGAATTCGTGAGTAGCACATTAATGTGTGAGGGCTCTTTCAGGTTTTCATTTCTTCTTACCTTCTTAATCAAATGGTATATATTTTTTATAAATCTAACCGCAAAAATCAAAACACCTATACCATAAACGATCCATACAATTGTCGAAAAATAGTCTGAAGATGTGGCTTTTATCTGTACATTATCTGATAGGATTTGATGATGTACAGGTTGTTGAATATTTTCTTTACTAATTACAGTATCTGTTTCATAAGTAATAGTAACTAGAGGGATCGTATATGCAAAAATCAAGCTAAAAAGAAGGTAAAACCTTTTAAAATGATGCATGTTCTCTCGTTCTAAAAATAGCCTATAAAAAGACCATAATAGCACCAAACAAAGAGATGACTTTATTATATATATAATCATTGCTTTTGTTTTTGGATTTGTTTATCCACTATTTCCTTAAGTTCTTCTAATTCTGTAGTAGATAAGTTGGTTTCTGATGTAAAAAATGATGCAAACTGTGAAGCCGAATCATTAAAAAAATTCTTAATCAGTCCATTTACATGTTTAGAAAAATAATCTGTCTTTTTTACTAATGGATAATATTCTCTTGATTTTCCATATAACCTATAATTTACAAAACCTTTATCAATCATTCTTTTCAATAATGTAGCTACAGTAGTAGTTGCAGGTTTAGGTTCTGGAAAAGCATCTAATAAATCCTTCATAAAGGCTTTCTCCAGTTTCCAGAGATATTGCATTAATTGTTCTTCGGCTTTTGATAATTGCATTGCTCTACATTATTAGAATTTACTCTACAAATGTAGAATAAAAATTTAAACCTACAAAAAAAATACCTATAAAGTATCATTATAATATTTATATCGCATTAAAAATATTGTTGCTAAACAGGGAAATTTTAACTTTATAACATTAACCATTGAAATACATCCATAATAAAAAAAGTACTATCTTCATTGGTGAACCATGTGCATACTCAACACAATTAAGATAATCAGAGCACCATTTACAGTCTAAGTGGTAATATCGGGATTACTTCGGTATCTCTGCAATCAAAATTACACCTCAATACCATAGAAAGAAAAGCTTTAAGGGTATATCGAGAGGGAAGAACAAATCCGTGAGGTATATGATTTTGAAGTCTCTACTTCAACCACTTCCAGAATCATAGATAAAATCACCAATGATATCGTAGCTTGGCAAAACAAGCTCTTAGACCCCGTATATCTTATTGTTTGGAGGTAATCTATAAATCAATAATTTAGTATTCAGACAAGGTTTAGATTTACACTCTCATTTTCAAATGAGTTCTTATTTTATTTCTGCATAAAAAAGCGGGTGTACAGCATAAATAACTGTCACCCGCTTTACATTTCCCAATATACAAACCAAATTTATCAGGCTATTTTTTTACAATCGTGTGTATTTCTGAAGTTCCTTTTGATGTTATTTTCACAAAATAATTCCCATTTTCTGTTATAGTTTCTCCAAAAGAAACTACACCTGGGTTTTTATTATATTTTTCATTGTGGATAAGTCTTCCTAAGATATCATATACTCTTATAGTAAATTTATCTTCTCCCAGTTTGGTTAAATCAATGTTTATCCTTTCTTTAAATGAATTAGGGTATATTTTAACCAAACTTTCTAACTTTACAGACCCTGCTGCTGCTGGTCTTTTGGTTGTAAGCCCCTGACCTGCATTGGTGTTGTATGCATAGTCGAGTATAGTGTATGATGATCCATCATTAGCTACAGTAGCATAGAACCATCCATAATGTGTATTACCGTTAACTTTATAGGCAAATCCTATGTAACCTGATCGCCCATTCCAATTGTTATATGAAGAAGAGCTTACAATATAGCTGCTGGATTCGGTAACAAAATTGCTTGAAGCGCCTACCTGTACTCCTTCACCAAGCAACGTTGCATTTGAGCTGCTACCTTCGCACACTACATTTTTATTATAGGCAACCAATTGTACCGAATTATTAGCAAACCATGCTCCAAAACCATCATCATCTCCTACTTCTATTCTAAAGAAATTCCATGAGCTTGAAGAATTTGCAGTAACGTCATTCATGTTTACATAAACAACTCCATTACCAGTAGAGCAAGGAGCACAAGATCCACCACAGTCTACTCCAGTTTCATTACCATTCTGGATACCATCAGTACAGGTAGGGTTAGATCCTCCTCCTGTTCCTATGTTTACAGTATAGTCTTCTACCTCTCCATAGTTAAAAGATTCACATGCTGTTGGGATACCGTTGTATTTCATAGATACTCTCATTCTGGTATTTCCATTTTTGGCACCAGAAGGAACAGTAAAGTTACCACTTACCTGTGCATCTTGTGAAGCTGCTTTACTCCATACCTGTTCGTTTGCATCAGCAAAATCTCCATCCTGATTATAGTCTATCCACACACTATATCCTTCTGCATAGGATGTTGCTGTCCAGATTGGAGTAATGTTAATAGTATGAGAAGATCCTTTGGATAATGTAGTAGATACAGAAGTGTAATCTCCATATCCTCCTGTAGAACCTGTAGATGTATTATCGATTGTTCCTAATTGTACTCTGCTGATATATTCGCCTGCTACATTTTTTCCATTAGAATTACAGTATGTTGTTGACGTATCACATGGTGTACATGATCCACCACAGTCTACACCAGTTTCATCACCGTTCTGGATACCATCATTACATGTTGGTTCTGTTTGGCAAGGTGTACATGATCCACCACAATCTACACCAGTTTCATCACCATTCTGGATATCATCATTACATGTAGGAGTTGGTTCTCCCAGCGATGTGCTTCCTGCTTTAATGATTCCGTCTGGTTTTGTACTATATGCATATTCTAGCAATGTATATGAAGTTCCATTCGAATTAACCTTAATTTTAAACCAACCATGGCTGGTTTTTCCCAGACGTACTTCTGTTTTAAAACCAATATACGCAGTTACACCATCCCAATTTGTATAGCTTGGGCTTCTAACTACGTGTAAATCAGGATATGCACCTCCTTTAACCCAAGAACTTTGTGTTGATATTTCTGTTCCTTTTGATAATGGTGTTATATTCAAAGTTCCAGATTGGCACACTAGTTCTTTAGCATACGTTTCAAATTTTAAAACCCCATTATCAATAAAAATTCCATAGGCATTAATCTCTAAATCCTTAATTCTGAAAAATTTCCATACGTTAGCTGCATCTACAGTATGATTAACATTTGGCACATGTACTATTTTATATGGGTCAAAAAATGAAAAGTCATAGGATACTTTATCTGAAATCAGACTGCTTACTCCTCCCGAAATAACTGCATTTTTAAATGTAATAGTTCCTGTAGTGTTATTAGAAACTGAGTGAGCGCTTGTTTGCCCAGAGAATTTTACTCTTAACCTTCTATTGCTTAATGCGTCTATTGTTACTGTACATCCTTGAGGAATACCAGAAGTTGTATAATGCACTCCTTCGGTCAAGGCTCCTGAACTTACTGCAAAAGACCCATCAAGTATTTGTATTTCACTGTTTTGATTATCAATTGCTCCATTGTTCTTTTGATAATTTTCTTCTACGACACGGTTTGATACACTAAGGGTAGCTCCATTAAGATCAACTCCTGTTGCAGCAAGATTACTTTGTTGCCATAGAGGTCTTCTTGCAGGGTGTTCTAATGCTGCAAGCATTCTGTCTACCTGACCTCTGGTATACATTTTTGCACAACCTCTTGTAGAATCATACCCCATGTAATTTTCATAGTTAATCAAATTCCCACATTCGCTAGCTCCCGGAGTACATCCTTTGTCTCCTGCGTTTTCATCTTCTTTAGGAGTATCACTTACATAATCTCCATTTGGATCAGCACATCCTCCTTCAAAAGTATGAATTAAATTAAGCCAGTGACCAAATTCATGAGTTAATACTGATGCAAACTCTTTATCGGTATTTCCATGAAGATATTGACCATTATATACTACACGGGCAACATTTCTGTCAGACATACCTGTGTTAGGGTACCAGGCTACACCAGAATTTGTAGTAGCATCATCTCCATATAAATCTCCCATAATATATACATTCATATATTTATAGTTATCCCATGCATCTATGGCAATCCGGCTATCTGGTACATCATCCTCTCCATATCCTGAAGTTACTGGGTGAAATATTACTCCTGTAGTAGCTCCTCCTGTTGGATCTTTTTTGGCAAGAGCAAAACGAATATCTAATGTTGCTTTACGACTATTAAAAGTAGGGTCTATACTATTAAAGTCATCATTTAAACCATTAAAGTCTTCATTGATTACTTCTACTGCTTTTTTAATTTTTTCGTAAGTTACCGTTTTTCCATGCTGTACATCTCCATAAATATGAAATACTACAGGTATTACATATTTTTCGCCTGCCTTTTTAGCATAAGCTGCTTTATTGGCAATAAATTTTTCTGTAAATTTATTGAACTTATTGAATTCTTTTTTTGCACCAGGGTACTTGGCAAACATAATTTTATTGGCCTTTTCTGTGCCACATGTTCGCGAACCCAATTGTTCCTGCCCCAGAAGAGACGAGACGTAAACGAATAGCATCGTTAATACTAAGGTAAAATTTTTAGTTTTCATAATTGTATTGATTTTGTGTTATAATTAACTGTGTAAAAAAGCTATTGATATCCTAAATCATAGCATTGCATTATAGACAGGTTTTGTTGTCTATTTTATTTTATAAATTATTGTTCATAATATTGCTACTCATGTATTTGTAAGAAATATCATTTATAATGGAATAGTTTGAACGCAAATGCATCTTTTAATTTCTTCATTACGTTTTTTGATTACCATATTGATATAAGAAAGTGAAAATTATGGGATAAAATACATACTCTATCTCTATGTAAAAAGTCTAAATACACTTGATATAGAAACTACCCAAAAAATGAAGTATAGTAGTTATACTTTCAATTGACATTTTTCAGGTAGTTTTACGTAAAACAACCAAGTTTATCAGACTATTTCTTAACGATAGTGTGTATCTCTGAAGTACTTTTTGAATTTATTTTTACAAAATAATTCCCATTTTCTGTTATAGTTTCTCCAAAAGAAACTACACCTGGGTTTTTATTATATTTTTCATTGTGGATAAGTCTTCCTAAGATATCATATACTCTTATAGTAAATTTATCTTCTCCCAGTTTGGTTAAATCAATGTTTATCCTTTCTTTAAATGAATTAGGGTATATTTTAACCAGATTCTCTACATTTTCTGCACCTGCTGCTGATCTTTTGGTTCTAAGTCCCTGATTTGGTCTCGTATTATATGCATAATTCTTTATCGTATATGATAATCCATCATTAGCTACAGTAGCATAAAACCAGCCATAATGTGTATTACCATTAACTTTATAGGTAAACCCTATGTAGCCTGATCGCCCATTCCAATTGGTATATGAAGAAGAGCTTACAGTATAGCTGCTAGATTCGGTAACAAAATTACTTGAAGGTCCTACTTCTACTCCTTCACCAAGCAGCGTTACATTTGAGCTGCTACCTTCGCATACTACATCTTTATTATAGGCAACCAATTGTACCGAATTATTAGCAAACCATGCTCCAAAACCATCATCATCTCCTACTTCTATTCTAAAGAAATTCCATGAGCTTGAAGAATTTGCAGTAACGTCATTCATGTTTACATAAACAACTCCATCACCAGTAGAACAAGGAGGACAAGATCCACCACAGTCTACTCCAGTTTCATTACCATTCTGGATACCATCTGTGCAGGTAGGAGTATTTCCTCCTCCAGTACCTATAACAACTGAGTAGTCTTCTACTTCTCCATAATTGAATGATCCGCAAGGCGATGGTATCGTATTATATTGCATTGTTACTCTCATTCTGGTTTTTCCGCTTGTTGCTCCAGATGGAACGGCAAAATTACCACTTACAGAGGTGTCTTTTGAAGCTGCTTTGCTCCATACCTGTTCTCCTGAATCTGAAAAATCACCATCTTGATTATAATCAATCCATACACTATAGGCTTCTGTATATACAGTACCTGACCATTGTGGAGTAATGGTGATTGTATTGGAAGCTCCTTTGGATAAATTTGTTGATGATGATGTGAAATTACTATATCCACCGTTTCCTGCTGTAGAGGTTTTATCTATTGATCCTAATCGAACACGACTGATATATTCGCCTGATGTATTATTTCCGTTAGCTGCGCAGTAATTTGAAGTATCACATGGTGGGCATGATCCCCCACAATCTACACCAGTCTCATTTCCATTTTGGATACCATCTGTACATGTTGGTTGTGTTCCTCCTGAACTCACTCCGGTAGCTTCTAGATTTGCTGGTTGCCATAATGGTTTTCTGGAAGAGTGCTGTAATGCAGCCAACATTCTATTTACCTGACCTTGGGTGTACATTTTTGCACAACCTTGAGAAGAGTTATATCCCATATAGTTTTCATAGTTGATACTGTGCCCACAATCACTGGTTTCACTACAATCACCAGAGCCTGTAGACTGAGAATCCTGGGGAGTATCACTTACCTGATCGGTTCCTGAACAACCTCCCTCATGCGTATGGATCAAGTTAAGCCAGTGACCAAATTCATGGGTAAATACGGATGCAAATTCTTTATCAGTATTACCATGTAGATATCGACCATTATATACTACTCTTGCTGTATTATTATTTGACATTCCTGTATTTGGATACCATGCCACACCAGAATTGTTTGTACCTCCATCGCCATAAAGATCTCCCATAATATATACATTCATGTACTTATAATTATCCCACGCATCTGCTGCTATCTGACTATCATATCCATTATCATTTCCATATCCTGATTTTACTGGGTGAATTACCACTCCATTGGTACTTGCTCCATTAGGATCTTTTTTGGCCAAAGCAAAACGTATACTCAGTGTTGCTTTTCTGCCATTATAAGCAGGGTCAATTGTATTCCAGTCATCATTTAACCCGTTGAAATCTTTGTTAAGAATATCAAGGGCTGTCTTTACTGTATTATAATCAACAGTTGTTCCATGTTGGGTTGTTCCATATATGTGTACCACTACTGGTATTGTATATGTTTCGGCTACTTTTTGAGAAAATTCCTTACTTTGAATGTAGTTTTTAGTAAACTTATTAAAGTCGTTGAATTCGGCTTTTGCCTTGGGGTTTGCTAAAAAATAAGCTTTATTGGCTTTCCCAGCTCTGCATTCTTGTCGATCTGTATGCTGTTGTCCCAGAAGAGAGATCGTAAAACCGCATAGCAAAAATGCTAAAAAAAACATTTTAGTTTTCATAATATTTGAGTTTGTGTTATTGTTATGATGAAAGTAAAGCTATTGAATCATTTATACTTATACTATTTTAACTAAATACCGTACCATATTACCTGTTTTTTTGTGTATTTTTAACATCCATACTATTAAAAATACCAATATATCACTACTATTGCTCATTGATACATTCTATCTGATTTTAAACAAACTACTTAAAACCAATCAATTATAGTGCGATTTATCAAAAAAAAGTTGTTGTGATAAAAATCTTGGGTTTTCAAGTTTTTCTCTTCGGCTCATATACAACAAGTAGAGCTAATAGAGATTAATTAGATGATTGAGAAATGATTGAATTATTACCTTCTCCTTGTTGTAGTATTATCATAGATAACGAATTCCCATTTTGCGAAACTGTTAGACTATTAGTAGATCCAATTTGTATTGTACTCATAGTATTGATATCTCCTATTTGAGTGGCACTTGTATGATTAAATGATCCATCTTGAACAGAAACCATCTTATTCTCTTTTCCTTGTTGTAATTGGGATAAGAAATTTTGTTCACCATTTTGAGTGGCAATAACAGTGTTAAGGTGCCCTCCATCCAGAGTTTGCTCAACGGTATTTAAAAAACCATTTTGTGTACTCGTCATTTCATGAGCAGCTCCCCAATTATTAACAGTAGCTATGACACTATTTCCTTCTCCTGTCTGGGTTTGTACGCTCTTAATACCCTCTCCTTCTATTAGCGCTTCACCCTTATTAAAAGTTCCTTCTTGATATTGCTCAACACTGGACTCATACTCACCATATATGGTAGCAGTAGACTTGTTATAATTTCCTGTTTGCCGTTGGCTTATTTGAGCATTAAAACTATAAACAGTCGTAAAAGCTTCATTTCCTATACCTTCTTGCCTTTGATTCACATAGCTTCTAATTTCCATATTTGTGTAAGCATAGTTACTTTCTCCTATCTGATTCTGAGAAATACTGCCTGAGATTGCACCTCCTTCAGGCATTCCGTCATTAAAAGCCTGTGCTATATTTCCTATCCCATTCTGATATTGACGAATAATCGTGGGGGTTGTAATTCCTTGATAAGCAAAAGCTTGATTATATTCTCCCGTTTGACTTTGCTCAATACGACGATATGTATCATATTGGATTGCGGTGGCTATATTGTAATTACCATTTTGAAACTGAGTAATTTTACGTTCTCCTAAACTAAAATTTGAAGATAACTGATCAGCAATCAATGTATTTCCTAATCCAATTTGTTCTTGAAAAATACTGTTTTGAGCAAAACCTTCTTCTTGAGTTGCTATAGCATTATTTAGTACCCCTTGTTGATCCTGTATAATCTGACCACCTTCAGTTAGGAATTGATTTGCCTGTGCTATATTATAGTTTCCATTCTGAGATTGAGTAATAGTACTGTTTGCACCATATCCATTTTTTCCTATAGATGCGACCACCATGTTATTATTTCCTATCTGTGTTTGTTCGATTCTACTTTCTAAAGAATAATTACCTATTTCTGCTTCTGCATTATTTGATGTTCCTAATTGATTTTGATACACTTCATTAAAATCTCCTTGCTCAATAGTATATGCCTTGTTTTGATCGCCAGTTTGGATTTGACGAATAATACCATTGCCCATTGTCTCATTTTCTATACCTTGCTCTGCTCTTGCGCTATTATAATTACCCTCTTGAACTATTGTTAAAGTATTATTTACTCCTTTTTGAGAAATTTCTGTTTCATTTCCTTTTCCTGTTTGATTGACATCTATAACGTTATTTTGAGCAAAAGTGAATGCTACACTTAATAAAGCCGAAAAACTTAATATTATTTTTTTCATCGTACTATTTTTTAATATTAAAAATTAGTTTTAAGAATTATGTATTAATCAAATTAATGTTTACGATAAAATTTTGACAATAGAAGTTAAGGGGATTTTCTTACCCTAAACTTACGATTAAAAAAAAGTAGATAAAACAGATATTTTGTGTTTTCGATAAAAGGTGTTAAAATATACAAATTATAATTTTTATGTAAGTTATTTCATTCATTATCAAAATATTACATAAAACAAAGGTTACGCAACTTGGATTTAATAATGCTTTTTTTATACGTTAGGGATAGTAGTGACATCCTTTTTTGTTATCCTTACATTTCTGAAAGAAACACTCTAGTGGTAACAAAAAAGATATAACGAATAGCCCGACCCTGATTAATAAATCAGGGTAACGCTATCATTATTTTATTATGTAAGAGTCTTATTTACTTAGTTCGGTAAAATATTTATAGAAGTGTGGGATCGTTTCTATTCCTTTTAAATAATTCCATACTCCAAAATGTTCATTAGGGGAGTGTATTGCATCACTATCTAAGCCAAATCCCATTAGGATCGTTTTACTTTTTAATTCTTTTTCGAATAAAGAAACAATAGGAATACTCCCCCCACTACGCTGTGGTATTGGTGTTTTACCAAAGGTATCTTGATATGCTTTACTAGCTGCTTTATATCCAATGTTATCTATTGGGGTTACATACCCCTGCCCACCATGATGCGGAGTTACTTTTACTGTTACTGCGTCTGGTGCTATGTTTTCAAAATGATTTTTGAACAATTCTGTAATTTCTTTCCAATCTTGATTAGGAACTAAACGCATAGAGATTTTGGCATAGGCTTTACTGGCAATTACGGTCTTTGCTCCTTCTCCTGTATAGCCACCCCATATTCCGTTTACATCTAATGTGGGTCGAATAGAATTGCGTTCATTGGTTGTATATCCTTCTTCTCCATAAACTGCATTGATATCGAGTGATTTTTTATACGCATCAAGAGAGAAGGGTGCTTTTGCCATTTCTGTTCGTTCTTCTATAGAAAGATTTTCGACTTTATCATAAAACCCAGGAATAGTGATATGATTATTTTCATCATGCAAAGAAGCAATCATTTTGGTTAATATATTGATTGGATTTGCTACCGCACCACCATATAAACCGCTATGTAAATCTCTATTAGGCCCTGTTACTTCGACTTCGACATAACTTAATCCTCTTAATCCAGTAGTAATAGAAGGGACATCCTGAGCGATCATTCCTGTATCGCTAATTAAGATTACATCATTAGCCAATTTATCCTGATTACGCTCTACAAACCAACTTAAGCTTTTACTTCCTACTTCTTCTTCTCCTTCGATCATAAATTTAACATTACACGGCAACTGGTTCGTTTTGGTCATAATTTCTAATGCCTTTACGTGCATATACATCTGCCCTTTATCATCACAAGATCCTCTGGCAAAAATGGCTCCTTCGGGATGGATTTCTGTCTTTTTAATTACAGGTTCAAAAGGAGGGTTATCCCATAACTCTATTGGGTCTGCTGGTTGTACATCATAATGCCCATAAACCAATACTGTTGGAAGGTTTTTATCAATAATTTTTTCACCGTATACTATCGGGTATCCTGGAGTTTCACATATTTCTACAACATCACAACCAGCTTCTTTAAGGCTTTTGCTAATTTCTGATGCTGTTTTGATTACATCATCTTTATATGCTGTATCTGCACTAACAGATGGAATTTTTAGTAGCTCAACAAGTTCATCTATAAATCGATCTTTATGTTTCTGAATGTAAGACTGTATGTTTTGCATGAATCTGAGTTTTTTTTCGTCTAAAAGTAGTAAAAATGAATATATTCCTTTTAAGTTTGTGTAATAACATATTTATCTACATTTCATGAGTATATTGTAGCTTGTTCTACTACAACTCAAAAAAATAATTTAAGTTCTTTGAAATTTATAAGGAATATGTATATTTGCACTCGCTTTTACAGAAAGTCCTAAGTGTTGTAAAAGTTTTAATGCGGGCGTGGTGGAATTGGTAGACACGCTAGACTTAGGATCTAGTGCCGCGAGGTGTGAGAGTTCGAGTCTCTCCGCCCGCACAGTAAAGAAAAACCCAGATCAGTTGATCTGGGTTTTTTGTTTAAATACTGTAAAGGTATAACATTTTGCTGTTTTCCTCGCTCTTAATATTTATTGCTGATGAATGATGCCTTTTAATACTTAGTCTTATTATAAGTAAGTTATTAACCTAATTTAATATCTGTGATGTTATA
>CAKMZM010000054.1 GCA_929200365.1 uncultured Flavobacteriaceae bacterium
AACATAAAAACTAAATAATATGTAGCTATAAAAATAGCTATTATAAAAATAATATTAACTTTTTTATGCTTATCCCTATGTTTCCCCTATTTGATTATTAACCCTTAGTATAGTTTGATTTTTCTTCAAGCAGCAAAAAGATATGCCAATTAAGCAACGTTAATAATAACAAAGGGTTCAGACAGTGATAAAAAGCTTTTGGGGAACTTAACGGACAAGCATAAACTTTTTATATCTGATTTTATTATTCTAACATTCCTATTTGCCAAATAACAATACCCATGGATAGAATAGCAATGATAAAAAACCCTATATAAATATATGAGCTTCTCCTTTTATTAGAAGAACCTAAATCGTCAGAAGATTTCATGTGACCCGTTTAAGTAGTTATATTTAATAAATAAGACGAATAAAAAAAGAAGATGTTACACTTTTTTTGGCTTTAATTGCAAAACTCGTGCTTCAAAACTAGTAGCAGATACTGGTTCGATGACATTTTGAAATAGTTCTATGAGTTGTTGATCATGATTACAACGTTTTTGTTGTAATAAGTTAAAATGTACAAAGGAAGTCCATAGTACAGATTTGAGCTCGGTTTTATTATGATTCCACATTCTAATCTCTACATGTAATTGATCTTCTGTATATCGTATAAGTTGAGAATCGATAACTACATTCTCCATCAATAAGGCAGGTTTTAAATAAGCGATTTGATTTGTGCCTACTACCCAACTTATACCTTTGGTTTTTGCAAGTTTAAAAATATCAAGGTTATAGTATTGATCGATCTGATCTTCGCGAGCATTGATCATATAATTAATGTATGCAGCATTATTAAGGTGATTAAAAGGATCACAATCCTGAAACCTTATTTTCGCCTTGCTTTCTGGTACTTTAGTTAATGTCATAATTTATTTATTTTTATACCAAGTGGTATATTTTTAATTAAAAAAATGATAATTATAGTTTAATATTTTTATGAATCATGGTGTCTATCTGATCCATGGTCTCTAATAAATAGCTATTATCTTCCATAGTATGGGTCATAAAAATAGCACCAGTTATCATACTGTGTAATCGTTTTGCATATAGCATTGAATCTGTTTCTTCTTTTATTTCTTTACATTCTTTCCCAGCATCTATAAGCTTAGCAACATTGGTTTGAATTTTGGCGATTGCTGATTTTACATGCCTAAAAAGAGAAGGAATCTGATATTTTGCATCTATTCCCATATTGAGTACGGGACAACCACCTAATTCCTGAGTATAATTGTAATAGTTCCTATAAAAATCAGTAATTAAAAACAATTTTTTAATAGGTGATTTACTTAAAGATTGATGATCTGTTATTCGACAAATTATGTTTCCTTCATTCATTTTAAAAGCAGCTATAGCAAGTTCTTCTTTGTTTTTAAAATTACCATAAATAGCACCTTTGCTAAGCCCAGTAGCCTTGGTAATATCACTTAGGCTTGTTGCAGTATATCCATTTTTGTTAAAAATAGGAGCTACAATTTGTACTATATATTCTGCTGTTTGTTCGGCTTTAGTAAGCATTTTTTATTGAAATTATAGATCAAATATACTAAAATATACCAAATGGTATATTTTTGACATAACAAATGTTTTATTTTAATATGTTTTGAAAAGAATTTAATGAAAAAAGCGGAGTTGTTTGTTAATTTTGGTCGATATTTCTGTAAATATGATCTAGAGGTTCTAGATTGGTAATACTTTTTGGAAGGTTACAAGCATCTTCAATTTTCAATTTTTGGAAATCTAACAAGAGATCAAATTTTTCAATAGCAGCTTGAGCCTGATCACATCCTACATTTATGTTTCTAATATTGTTAGTTTTGATTTTTTTTGGACTACTACTTCTGTTTTCAAAATCTTTAAACTGACATTTTATAATGTTCATATCTTTAAAGTAAAAGCGTTCTTCAAGTGTTAATACAACATTTACAAGTCGACGCTTACCAGAACGATTTCTTTCATAGTCTTTATACCAGATTTTGTGTATAGCATATTGAAAAAACAATTGATCATCCCACACATAGAATTCATCTCTATATTTTACATGCCCTTTGGTGTGAGTATGAACGATGTGTTTTAATTCGTTACCATTATAATAAAATGTAACTGATCCTTTTTCTGATGACTCATCACAAGAATATTCGGTGTAATGTTGTCTAAGTGTATTTAGATCTATTAATTCCCTTATTAACTGATATTTATTTCTAATATCAGATATAGCTCCCTTTTTGTTTTGACCCATAGAGAGATACGTAGTTAAAAGAAGTGCTAGAAATATGGTTGATTTCATAGAAAGAGCAATGTACTTAAAACCTTGTTTTTTTCTTTATTTAGTTATTAACCATTGTAAGAGTAATTATGTTAATATGTGCGGTAAAACCGTAATTTTTAGCTGTTGACCAAAATACGATTCTGTTATTTTTTTGTTAAAAACTTATAGGGCTATTGATTTTTTTTGAATCAATAGCCCTGTTTTTTTTGGAATTATTGTTGTAAATTGATTAAGAGACTAAACTTTCTTGATTTCTAAATACTAGATTACCATCAAATTCATCGAGTAAAATTACACTCTCTGTAGAGATTTGTCCTGCTAGAATTTCTTTTGATAGCTTATTTAAAACTTCTTTTTGGATCGTACGCTTTACTGGTCTTGCTCCAAATTCTGGTTGAAAACCTCGTTCAGAAAGATAAGTTATAGCTTGTTCTGTAGCATCCAAAGTAATATGTTGCTCTGTCAACATTTTAGAAACGTGCTTTAACTGAAGCTTTACAATTTCATTGATATTAGCTTTGGTGAGCGGAGAAAACATAATGATATCATCTATTCTGTTCAAAAACTCTGGTCGAACAGATTGTTTTAATATTCCTAATACTTCAACCTTGGCAGCTTCCATAGCAGTATCCATATCTTTGATAGTTTCAAATTTTTCTTGTATAATATGGCTACCCATATTGCTGGTCATGATAATGATAGTATTTCTAAAATCGGCAACTCTACCTTTATTATCTGTTAACCGACCTTCGTCTAATACTTGTAATAGCACATTAAACGTATCTGGGTGTGCTTTTTCTATCTCATCGAGTAGGACTACAGAATATGGTTTTCGTCTAACAGCTTCAGTTAATTGCCCACCTTCATCATATCCTACATATCCTGGAGGTGCACCCATCAATCTGCTTACTGCGTGGCGTTCCTGATATTCGCTCATATCTATTCGGGTCATAGCAGTTTCATCATTAAAGAGATATTCTGCCAGTGCTTTTGCTAATTCTGTTTTACCAACCCCGGTAGTTCCTAGAAATAAGAATGATCCGATTGGCTTTTTTTGATCTTGTAAACCTGCACGGCTTCTTCGTACGGCATCACTAACGGCTTGTATAGCTTCGATTTGCCCTACTACGCGTTTTTGAAGTTCTTCTTCTAATACCAATAATTTTTCGCGTTCACTTTGTAGCATTTTGGTTACTGGTATCCCTGTCCATTTTGCTATTACTTCTGCAATATCATCATTGGTTACTTCTTCTTTGATAAGTGAAGATGTACTTTGTTGCTCGTTTAGCTGTTTCTGTAATTCATCAAGATGCTCTTGAGCTTCTTTTATTTTTCCATATCGTAGTTCAGCGACTTTTCCATAATCTCCATTCCTCTCTGCACGTTCTGCTTCAAGTTTATATTCTTCAATATCTGTTTTTGCATTTTGAATAGCGTCTACTACTTCTTTCTCACTTTGCCATTTTGAGAAAATCTCATTGCGTTCTTCTTTAATATTTGCAAGATCTGCATTAAGTGCTTTTAACTTAGTTTCATCGTCTTCACGTTTTATAGCTTCGATCTCGATTTCAAGTTGCATAATCTTTCTATCAAGCACATCAAGTTCTTCGGGTTTAGAATTAATTTCCATTCGTAGCTTAGAAGCAGCTTCATCCATTAAATCAATAGCCTTGTCGGGCAAAAACCTATTTGTGATATAACGTTGTGATAATTCTACTGCAGCAATTATAGCTTCGTCTTTTATACGTACTTTATGATGTGTTTCGTATTTTTCTTTAATTCCTCTAAGAATAGATATCGCACTTTCTGTATCTGGTTCATCTACAGTAACTTTTTGAAAACGTCTTTCCAGAGCTTTATCTTTTTCAAAATACTTTTGATACTCATCCAGAGTTGTGGCTCCAATTGCACGAAGTTCTCCTCTTGCCAAAGCTGGTTTTAGGATATTAGCAGCATCCATAGCTCCTTGGCCACCTCCTGCACCTACAAGCGTATGGATTTCATCAATAAATAATACGATGTCACCATCGCTAGAAGTTACTTCTTTTACGACTGATTTAAGACGTTCTTCAAATTCTCCTTTAAATTTAGCACCAGCAATTAATGCTCCCATATCTAAAGAAAAAATTTGTTTGTTCTTGAGATTTTCGGGGATATCTCCTGCAATAATTCGATGAGCTAATCCTTCGGCAATAGCAGTTTTGCCTACTCCAGGCTCACCAACCAGCATTGGATTGTTTTTGGTACGGCGAGAAAGGATTTGTAATATCCTTCGAATTTCTTCATCACGACCTATAACAGGGTCTAGTTTTCCGCTTTCAGCCATTTCGTTAAGATTCTTAGCATATTTGCTTAGTGCCTGATAGGTTTCTTCTGCATTTTGTGATGTTACTCGTTCGCCTTTTCTAATCTCATTAATAGCTTCGGTCAAATGCTTTTCTGTGACTCCCTGATCTTTTAAGATTTGTGCAATTTTACTTTTAGATTTAAAAATAGCAATCACCAGATGTTCAATAGAAACATACTCGTCATTCATCTTTTTAGCAATAATACTTGCTTCATTTAGTGATTTTCCAGCTTCTCTTGATAGCTGTAATTCTCCACCAGAAACTTTAGGAAAACTTTCTAGTGTACTATCAAGAACTTGTTGTAAAAGATCGAGGTTTACATTTAACTTTTTTAGCAAAAATGGAAGTACATTTTCATCTACATTAAAAATAGCTTTAAAAATGTGTTCATTTTCTATTTGTTGATGACCAAAACCCTGAGCAAGCTGTTGCGCTTGTTGTATAGCTTCTTGTGATTTTATAGTGAAATTATTAAAATTCATAGTCTTTTTATTTTGAGTTTTCTAGTAGAGAATCAAATAATATTCCTACTTTAGAAATATGTCAAAATATCTTATTATCACTTGATTTGTGTGACTTTTTGACGTGATGTAAAGTTACGAATTTTGTTACGACCAATATATGATCATAGTCAATTTTAAAAACCAATTGACTAAATTTGTGGTCATTTATATTAAAGAAAAAAATGGGAATATTTGGTAAATTATTTGGATCAGAAGAGAAGAATCCTAAGCAAAAAAAACAAGCTTTGCCATGGCAAGTGCTTAATTCTATCTCGCAATTAGAGGAAATTACAAAGGCATCAAAGGTTAAAACACAAGCTATTTTTAAGCATTCGACTCGTTGTGGTATTAGTAGAATGGTAATTCGTAATTTTGAAAGCAGTTTTGATGTTATAGAAAATCAAATAGATTTGTATTATCTTGATTTGTTGAATCATCGCGATGTCTCTACAGAAATAGCTGAAAAATTTCAAGTATTTCACGAATCACCACAATTTATTGTTATTAGAAATGGCGTTGTCGTGCATCACTCTTCACATAGTATGATTACACCTCAGGTATTGCATAAATTTGTATAAATTATTTGTTGGGAATCATTTTTTGAGAAGGTCTATCCTGAAACATTTTCACGAATAATGTTGTGCTCATTTTTCTGGCGCGGTTTTTAGCTAAAGTAGCGAGTTCACCTTCAAAAAGACCGTCTATTGTTGTGATCCATAGTTGTAACCATATCCCGAAATGTGCATTTGTAATGCTATGATTAAACGTTTGATCTACTTGCTTATGAACTTCAATAGGGTTTCCTTTAAATTTTGAAACAAATAAGAGATTGGTTTCCCAAAAATCGGTTAGTCTATCTAAATGTTTATCCCAATCCTTTATTAGATGATTAAAAATAGGACCTAAGTGTTCTTCTTTTCTAATTTTTTTATAAAATACAGAAACTAGTATTGCTATATCATCTCTATTTTTGATATCCTTTTTAGGAATCACTTTTATTTGCTTTTTTGTTCTAAGAAGTCGCATGGTTTCTTATCTACATTAATAAAAGGCGATGTTTAGTACTACTAAAAGAATATTAATTATAAGACTTGCAATTAATAGATTGAATACAAATTTAGCTTTCATTTGGGCTAGAATAGATGCATTAAATGCCATACAAACGATTACGCAAAGAGATAATTGAACGACTTGTGAAAAAGATCTCTCTTGCATAAGAATATACATTGCTGCAACAGATCCTAAACAACTGGAAAGAATAATCATTAATGGAATATATGCCATATACATTTCCTTAAAATCCTTTAATAATTTTGTATACATAACAATTACTTTTAGTGTTATTCAAAGGTATTTCAAGGAAGTGCTATGGTTTTATGATCTTAATCATAAAAAAATAAATTGGAAACGAAAATTATCGATATACTTTTCTGTTTTTAATAAAGAGTTCTCCTTTTTGTTCTAGTTTTTTGATACTTCGTATAACGGTTTCTACACGTAATCCAGTTAGATCGGCAAGTTGTTGCCTAGTTAGTTCTACTTTGTATGCATCTGATTCTATTGTGTTTGGTTCGCTATTTTTTTTGAAGTAATCAAGAATTCTAAGGATGCGGTGTTCTGGTTCTTGAGTAGATATTTCAGAAACCATGATTGCTTTGTAATATAACCGTAAAGCCAGTGTACTGGTAAACTTATGATGAATATAAGGATTTTCTTCTAAAAGCTTTAAGAATTTTTCTTTTGGTAATTGCCAGACTTCAGAATTTACAATGGCTTCAGCATTAGCAGGGTATTTAAAATCTGCAAATAAAGGAGGTTCACCAAAACTTTTTTCTTTAGAAAAAATACCTTGTATGTATTCTTTTCCTTCCTGATTATAATTATTCATTTTAATCTCTCCCTGATGTACCTGATAATAATAACGGGCAATAGAACCTTCTCTAAAAAGAAACTCTCCCCGTTTATATTTTTTTAATACCGCCCCTGAATTAAGTAAACTAGCGTGATCGATCATACTAACAATTCTCTATTATATTGATCTATTTAAGATCAAATACTACTATAAGTATAGCGTAATATATTATTTAAAACGATAATTAGTAATGATATTCTTTAATTTGTTTTTTAAACCTTCTCCAGAATCATACACCATTTGCTCATTAGAAGGAAATGGTACTGATTTTAACCTCAAATATCCTAATAAACCATCTTCCAAAGCTCGTTTATCCCCATTATAATTTGCATAAATATGTTGAAATACGTATTCACTTGCAATAGGAAAAGCATCTAAGAGCTGTCTTGTTCTTAAATCTCGATATTGAACATTACCTACAACATTGGTAGCTTTGAACTGGGTAAATTCATAATACTCACAATGTACTTTTATCATTTTATCTACTTTCACTTTTTCACCTCTATCATCAATCACGATTTCATCATTTTCATCCAGCAGGTATTCCCAGCCATCTTTGATTAGTCTTTCTTTTTGTAATTGACGCTCCTTGATTTGTTCTGGCGATATATTAATTTCTCTTAATTCTACTTCCATAGTATAATCATAAGAGATAGATTTTTGAGGCTGACTGTGATATACTGTCCATAGGTCATTAAGACCATATGTACCAAAATTGAGTAAATCACTTTCTAGTCTCTTAGGGATAATAACATCGGTTCTATTCTTCATAGTCACTTTTACAAAATCGGTACCTTTTTGATGAGCTTCATCAATCAGTTCTCTGGTATTTTTGTAGTTAGGAGTAATTTTAGCCAGATAATTCAAATCTTCGTATACTGCTCTATAATCTGCTTTTCTTTTGGCAGATGCCAATAAAGCTTTGGCATTATTAAATAAGTATTGAGAAAGTTTTTCTTTTGTATTTATGATCTTTTGATCATAGTTGTGTAGTGTAAAGTTTGCATTACGACCTTCTTCAACAAGATATAATGGTAATAGTGGTTTTATACGTTCTTGTCTATTATTGAGGGATAAGTATGTATTATAAATACGTTGAAGGTTTACAGAATTCCCTTCTTTTTCTAAGTATGCAATAGCATTATTATCTCGATCAATAGCTTTTGCATAAGCCTGCTCCAGCATTAGGATAATAGGTTGTTTTCCTTTTTTTTCTTTGTTTGTCCTAAGTTTGTTTAAAGCAATATTTATAGCTTGATCATAATTTCCTGTGTTAAGTGCTTTTTCAGTTTTCTTAACACTACTACACGAAGAAATAATTGTAATTATAAGTAATAGGGGTAGTAGTTTTTTCATATCAATAATATTTTGATTTGGGTATTGAAAACAACTTTGATGCCAAAAGATAATAAAAAAAACCTCGAAAACTATTTTTTCGAGGTTATATAATGGTTTGTAGTTTCTTTATTTTTTAAACACAGGGAGTAACTTGGTAGAGACTTCACCAAATCCAATTCGAACTCCATTTTTTTTGCAATATCCTCTCATAATCACCGTATCATTATCGTCAATAAATTTACGACTACCTCCTTCATTAAGTTGTAGGGGTTTTTCTCCACGCCAACTTAATTCTAACATTGATCCATACGAATCTGGTGTTGGTCCTGATAGTGTTCCACTACCCATAAGATCACCAGAATTAACTGGGCATCCATTTATCGTATGATGGGTAAGTTGTTGTGCCATTGTCCAGTACATATGTTTAAAATTACTTTTAGAAACGACAGTTTCTTCTGCCTTTTCTGGTTGGATGGCAACTTCTAGATTGATATCAAAACTCTTTTTTCCTTTAGATTGTAGATAGGGTAATTGTTTTTTTATGGGTTTAGGTCCATCTGTTCTATAAGGTTCTAAGGCATCAAGAGTTACAATCCAAGGAGATATAGATGAAGCAAAGTTTTTACCTAAAAATGGACCTAGCGGAACATACTCCCATTTCTGAATATCCCTTGCGCTCCAGTCATTAAATAATACCATCCCAAATATATAATCTTCTGCTTCTTCGACAGGTATTGGTTCTCCTAATTGGTTGGCATCTGTAGTAATAAAAGCCATTTCAAGCTCAAAATCAACTAGTCTAGAAGGACCAAAAATAGGTTCTTTAGCACCGTTCGTTAATTTTTGACCTTGTGGGCGATGTACAGGAATACCAGAAGGGATAATCGAACTACTGCGACCATGATACCCAACAGGCATGTGTAACCAATTAGGAAGCAAAGCATTTTCGGGGTCTCTAAACATTTTTCCTACATTAGTCGCATGCTCAATACTACTATAAAAATCAGTATAATCTCCAATCCTAACTGGGAGTTGCATTTCGATTTCATCTAGAGAGAATAAAACCTCTTGTCTGTGCTTTTCGTTATTTTTTAGCGAATTATTTTTGGCGTCAAAAATTTCAGCAATTCTATTACGGACTAATCTCCATGTTTTTTTTCCATCAGAGATAAAATCATTTAAAGAATCCTGTAAAAAAATATCATCGGTCAATGGGATTCCTTCAAAATAACCGAGTTGATGAAGCGCTCCTAGATCAATAGCAGTATCACCAATTCTGGTTCCTATCGTAATAACATCATCTCGGGTAAGAAATACACCAAAAGGAATATTTTGTATAGGAAAATCAGTATTAGGAAGTGTTTCAATCCATGTCTTTCTATCTGGATAATTTGCAGTTATGGGCATTATAGTTCTTTTATAGGTTGTTGGTAATTTTTATGACCAAATATATAATTTTCGAATGGTTAAAAGTTTTTAATTTAGGTAAAAAATAATTAAAATAAATGATTAAGATAGATTAACAATGATATAATGCCAAGTAGAGACTGCTTATTTATTAAAATTTAATGCTTAGTCTGTTGTTTTTCCAAACTTTGTCATAACTCCTTGGAACACTTGATTTTTTTATCAATTTTCAAAATCACGACAAAAATTACATCTTATGTAAAGTCAATAATTACAAAAGATTCGAACTACTATAATAACCATTGGGGAATTTAATAGACAAGCATATAAAATTTTATAGGTAGTTAATAAAGTTATCAAAGATGTATGGTAGAAAACACTGATTTAAGAAAAGAATGAAATGTTTTTGTTTATTAAGAGTTGTTTGCATCTATTTAAATAATGGATTTCCTATTTTTACACTTTTTCTATGTATAATAAATAATGAAATTCATGCAACGAGATCAACAAATTTTTGATTTAATTCAGGACGAAAAAGAACGTCAAATCAGCGGATTAGAACTTATTGCTTCAGAAAACTTTGTGAGTGAACAAGTAATGGAAGCTGCCGGATCTGTACTTACTAATAAATATGCCGAAGGATATCCTGGTAAGCGTTATTATGGAGGATGTGCCATAGTAGATATTATAGAACAGATTGCTATTGATAGAGCTAAAGAATTGTTTGGTGCGGCATATGCAAATGTGCAACCTCATTCTGGTTCACAAGCGAATACAGCAGTATATCATGCATGTCTAAAACCAGGAGATAAAATACTAGGTTTTGATCTTTCTCACGGAGGACATTTAACACACGGTTCACCAGTTAATTTTTCTGGCAAATTATACAACCCTGTTTTTTATGGAGTAGAAAAGGAGACAGGAAGGTTAAATTATGATAAAATTCAGGAAATTGCAACTATAGAAAAGCCACAATTAATTATTGCTGGGGCATCTTCTTATTCACGAGAAATTGATTATAAAAGATTTAGAGAGATAGCAGATAGTGTAGGAGCAATTCTTTTTGCAGATATAGCTCATCCTGCAGGGTTGATTGCAAAAGGAATAATGTCAGACCCTGTTCCATATTGTCATGTAGTGACTACAACAACCCATAAAACACTACGAGGACCAAGAGGAGGTCTTATTTTAATGGGCAAAGATTTTGAAAACCCTTTCGGAATTACCTTAAAAAATGGTAAAAAACGTATGATGTCCTCATTATTTGATAGTGCCGTATTTCCTGGTAATCAAGGAGGACCATTAGAGCATATTATTGCTGCAAAAGCAATCGCGTTTGGAGAAGCACTAACAGATGAGTTTTTGCATTATATTGTGCAGGTGAAGAAAAATGCAGCAGTTATGGCTGAAGCATTTGTAAAGAAAGGGTATGAAGTCATTTCTGGTGGTACTGATAATCATATAATACTTATCGATTTACGAAATAAAGGGGTGACAGGTAAACAAGCTGAAGAGGCGCTGAATATTGCAGAAATTACTGTAAATAAAAATATGGTTCCGTTTGATGATAAATCTCCGTTTGTAACATCAGGAATTCGTATTGGGGTAGCTGCGGTTACTACCCGAGGACTGAAAGAGAATGATATGCCAGCTATTGTAGAATTAATTGATCAAGTAATTCAAAATGTTGGAAATGAAGAAAAATTGAATGTTATTGCTAATGATGTAAATGCAATGATGGCAGATAAACCTTTATTTGTGAGATAAATAAGATGATTTTAATATTTATAACCCTTTTTGGCATTACCAGAAAGGGTTTTTTGTTGGGTATCGTAATTAGAAAGTATTTAGATTTTTCAAAAATAACAATACTATTATTTTTGAAAAATGCAAAATAGTAAGTTATCCTCGTACGGAATTGCACTGGCAATTGTTGGTATCGTTTTATTCTCTGCAAAAGCAGTATTAGTCAAATTAGCGTATAAATATGAAATAAGCTCAGAACATCTATTATTGTTTAGAATGTTATTTTCTTTACCTATATACATTGTATTGGCCTTGTATAAAAAACCAGTAGAGAAAAATAAAATTAGAAGAATAGATTACTTGTGGATTTTATTTTTTGGGTTCGTTGGGTATTATTTAGCGAGTTATTTTGATTTCCTTGGATTGCAATACATTAAGGCAGGATTAGAACGAATAATTCTTTTTATTTATCCAACACTGGTTATTATTATTTCACGTATTTTTTTAAAGAATATAATAACAAGTCAACAACTATTAGCCATTTTACTAACATATATAGGTGTGATTGTTACATTTTGGGGAGAACTCCAAATTGAAACAACGCATGTCATTTTAGGTGGCGCTTTGGTTTTCTTAAGCGCATTAACCTATGCTATTTATCTCGTAGGGAGCGGATGGTTAATTCCTAAGTTTGGTGTAGTAACTTTTACTTCATATGCAATGATAGTTTCATCTCTATGTATAATTATTCAATATTTGATCTTTGATAGGCAAAATATAGTGAACTATCCCTTAGAAGTATATTTTATTTGTATTATCATGGCAGTCTTTTCTACAATCATACCTTCTTATTTGGTGTCTGCAGCTATTGCAAAACTAGGAGCTTCTAATTTTTCGATTATAGCTAGTTTGGGACCTGTATCTACAATTTTATTGGCTTATTTCCTTTTAGGAGAAAACTTGTCAATGATTCAGCTAATTGGCGCTACAATAGTGATTCTTGGTGTATATGTAATCTCAAAGAAAAATAAAATAGGATAAAATCTATTCGCCTATAAAAAGTTTCAATGCTATTTTTGAGCTTTTTTTAATGTTTTTTCATTATTTTAACACTCTAATTAGTAGGTTTTTACTTACGCTAGTGGGAATACTTTCCTAAGAAAATTGATTGGTAAAATAAATTTAGAGTTATTATAATTTATGAAAGGGGGCTTAAAGATAATGGTATTCTACTGTTTTGTATATATCGGTAGTGTTGGTCATGGACAACTTGATTATACTACTAATAGAAATAAGAGAGTAATACCAGAAAAATCTAATGAAGAAAAATCAAAACCGATAGTAGTTAAAAAAGTAAACTCTGAAAAAGGTAGATTTCAAAGAGAGTTTGAAAATAACCTACAAGAAGGTTATTTGACAGAAATAGCCAGAAAAAATACAACTATTAATGTGCTATTGGCTAGCCTTGTTTTACTACTAATAGTCTTGTTTTTCTTGTATAGGAAGTATAGAATAAAGAAAAAAAATAGTGTTGTTTTAAAAGAAAAAAATGAACAACTTATAGAAGCAAAAGCAGAAGCAGAAAAACTTACCAATACAAAATCTCAGTTTATTTCTACAGTAAGTCATGAGCTAAGAACTCCTCTTTATGGTGTGGTTGGGATTACTGCATTATTATTAGAAGAAAAAGATATTTCTTCTAAACATAAAAAATTACTAAATTCATTAAAATTCTCTGGTGATTATCTTCTGGATTTGATAAATAAGGTGTTAAAGATAAGTAAGATCGAATCTAATAATGAGAAACTTACAAAAACACCAGCAAACCTTTTTCAGCTTTCCCAAAATTTGTTGTATTCTTTTGATTATCAAGCAAAAAGTAAAAACAATGAACTTGTTTTAGAAATACCTGAAGAACTACCAGATGTTCTAAATGTAGATTCTCTTAAAATATCAGAAGTTCTAATTAACCTGATAGGAAATTCATCAAAATTTACTGAAAATGGTAAAATATGGCTCAGAATAAAAATCCTCTCTATAGAAAATGAAATGATTACAATTCGATATGAGGTAGAAGATAATGGGGTAGGAATCCCAGAAGATAAAAAAGAATTTGTGTTCGAAAAATTTTCTCAGGTAGGAAGGGAGTTTAATAAATCTGAAGGAACAGGATTAGGTTTATCTATTGTTAAAAACCTTTTAGAAATGATGGATAGCGAAATCTATTTGGATAGTAAAGAAGGGAGAGGAACCAAGTTTCATTTTGATTTGCAATTAGAAATAATAAATGAAAAGGAAGAACAAGGAATAGATATTGATAGTAGTATTAATACTATTTATAGACGAATATTAGTCGCAGAGGATAATAAAATTAATCAAATCGTAACCAAAAACCTTTTAAATATAATAGGATATGACTGTACTATTGTAGAGAATGGCTTTAACGCTCTGCAAATGGTTAAAAAAGAAGATTTTGACCTTATCCTCATGGATTTAAATATGCCTTATCTTAATGGTACAGAAGCTACCAGACGTATACGAGAGTTTAATGAGACCACACCCATTATTGCCCTTACGGCTGCAGAGTTAAGTGAAGTACAAGAAGAATGTATGGAAATAGGAATGAATGATATTATTAATAAGCCATTAAATAAGAATGATCTTAAAAACATTATAACAAAGCATTTGCTGCCATAGTTTTTAATGAGAAGGATATATCTTATTAATAAATGAAATGACGTTTTTAACCACAATTTCTGTACTCTCTTTATGAGGTGTATGTCCAATATCTGGTATCAGTAAAGCTTTTGAGTAACCCAATGTGTTTTTTACAATAGAGTTTACCTGATCCAGTGTTCCATACTCATCTTTTTTGCCCTGAATTATTAGAGAAGGACATTTAATCTTAGGTAAATATTCTTCAATATTCCAGGATTGATACGTTTCAGAAAGCCATGTCTCTGTCCACATTCTAAAAACAGCTTCAGTTTTATCTCCATGGTATTTATATAGCTTTTCTTTAAGAGAAGTATTTTGATATGCAAGGACTGCCGCCTTAATACCATTAATGGTCTCTTGTTCTACAAATACATGGGCTCCTTCGGTAATAATACCTGTAATTTTTTCTGGAAACAAAGCTGCAGTTAATAAGGCAATACTACCACCATCACTATGACCAAATAATATCACATTTCTCAATCCTAGATTTTGTATTATTTTTTCTAGAATATAAGCCTCTTCTTTTAAGTAATCATTATTTCTTTTAGAAGTAATAAAAGGAGCAGATTTACCATACCCCTGGCGATCATAAGAAAGAATATTGCACCCTGTTTTTGATGCTATTTGTTTGGGGAAATCTTTCCACAATTCAATACATCCTAAAGAATCATGTAAAAAAATAATGGTTACCTTTTCTGGTGCTAGTGACTCAGGGTATTTAGAGAATTGTAAACGATGTTTATCAATTATTAAATTCAAAATAATGGTTTTGTTATAAAAAGTGCTAAAAATAAGCTAAAGTCTATACAAATTGTATATTTTGCATTATCAAAATTGACACGCTAGACATTTTTTTAAGTCTAGCTAAAGTAAATAGTTAATCCAATACAATGAAAAAAACATTAGCCAAGATCTCCATTGGTGTATTATTAATTGGTTGTGGAACCAATACTCCTACAAATGATATAGCAACAAATGTACCTATAGCAACGGCTATAGATTTAACTCAGGTAAAAGACGATAAAGTTCCGGTTACTATAGACCCAGGACGCTTTATTCAGGATACCGTAAAATATCGTATTCCCAAAGTAGTGCAGGGTACTTATGCTGTAAGTGATTTTGGGAAATTTGTAGATGATTTCAAAGCTTTTGATTATCAGGGAAATGAAATTAAAGCAGAAAAAAAAGATACCAATACGTGGTTGATTACAAATGCCAAGCAGCTTGATAAAATTAGTTACTTGGTAAATGATACTTATGATATTGAGAATACTAATATAGGTACACCTTTCTCTCCTTCTGGAACTAATATAGAACCAGAAAATTATGTATTGAACCTTCACGGATTTATTGGATATTTTGATGTACTAAAAAATAACCAGTATACATTAGAGGTAAAAGCACCAGCAGAAATGAAGAGAACCTCTGCGCTACAAAAAGTAGGAGCAGAAACTAGTGAAGATAAAACAGTTACCACAGATAAATATTTGGCAACACGATATTTCGAAATTACAGATAATCCTATGATGTATGGAAATCTTGATGTTGAAGAATTTATGGTGGGAGATATTAATATAGTATTAAGTATATATTCTCCAAACAAAGTACATACAGCAGCTAAGATAAAAGAAACGGTGTTTAAAATGATGAAGGGACAAAAAGCATATCTTGGCGATATCAATAGTACGCCTCGTTATGATATCTATTTATATTTAGCGCCCAGTACCGAAAATGCTCCTACAGGATTTGGGGCACTAGAACACCATACATCTACTGTCGTGGTATTACCAGAGCAAATGCCCGATGAAGCATTGGCATCTGCAATGATTGATGTAGTTTCTCACGAGTTTTTTCATATCGTAACCCCACTTAGTGTACATTCTGAAGATGTACACTATTTTGATTATAACGAACCAACTTTTTCAAAACATTTGTGGATGTATGAAGGGGTAACAGAATATTTTGCGACCTTATTTCAGGTTAACCAAGAATTGGTAGAAGAGCAAGAGTTTTATGATAAAATAATGAGTAAAATTCAGGGTGCAAGCGGATATGATGATACCATGAGTTTTACAGTAATGAGTGAAAACATATTGGATCAACCCTATGCTTCTAACTATATTAATGTATATGAAAAAGGAGCATTAATTGGTATGTGTATAGATATTTTGATGCGTGAAGAAAGTAACGGAAATCGAGGAATCTTATCTTTGATGAAAGAATTATCTCTTAAATATGGTAAAAACAAGCCTTTTGAAGATGATAAAATTATAAATGAAATTATAGATATGACATATCCTTCGATTGGTGAGTTCTTAAAAACTCACGTAATAGGAAAAACCTCTATTAACTATGAAGAATTCTTTAAAAAAGTAGGGCTATCTGTAGAATCTGAGCGAGTAGAAACAAATTATATTCAAAATTCTGGAGTTTTAATCGTAGCCGGAAACCAAGAAAAAGGAACTATTTTTTTTACAGATTTAGTTTCTGAAAATAGTTTCTGGGCAGAAAACGGCGCCAAACCTAATGATGATATTATAGAAGTAAACGGTACTAAATTGACATTACAGAATGCTAACAATATATTAGGTTCAACTTTTCAATGGCAAGAAGGTGATGATATTGAAGTTAAACTTAATAGAGCAGGAGAAGAAGTTATTATTAAAACTAAAGTAACCAAATCCTTTACCAAAGGAAAAAAACTTAAAGTAATTGATAGTTCTACAAAAGAACAATCAGAGCTTAGAGAAGCTTGGTTAAAAGGATAGCGAGTATACCATAAACTCATCTTGAGTAGTAGTTTTAAGCCGAAAAGTTTGAATTTTGTAGGCAAAAGCATTACTCAAGATGAGTTTAACACTAAAAAATACTTTTAAAACCTTGAAGATCGATATCATTACTACCAAAAAGTGAAGTTCTGATACGAACCACCGTATACGAGACCCGTACGTACAACGCGGTATTATTTACCGCCTCGGGCTACTCGATTACCTGCTTTTATTTTTCCTTTTCGTGGTTTTGTTAAGTCTGTAGTTACAAGACCTATTTTCGAAATATTCAATTTTATGTTCCGATAGAAGTTGCACAATTATCTCTCTTGTTTCTTCTTCATTAAGTCCGATTTTTTCTCCAAGGTCTATTTCGTTTAGTTGTCCATTATTTTGAGTCAAAGCTTTAAAATATCTATCTTTATTTTCCATAAGTAGTTTGTTTTTTTACAGCTATCATCATATGCGGGCTAAAAGGTAAAAGATAGCTGTCGTTTTCTGTGACTTTTGTAAGTTCGGTTAATGTTTTTTTCTTTGTTTCGTTTAGCATATTAGAAAAATAGTCTTTGTCTAACCAAGCCATTCCTTCAATTGCATAAGTATTGAGATAAGTTAATTCTTGATTTATAAATTCTTCTTTCAGTTGTTCAGGTTTATGATAATATGCTTCTGCTAAAAGCCAAGGAAAATCATTTGGTGGATTATGTATTCCTGTTGTTAACTCTTCTTTACACATTTTAAAAAACGAGTTTTTATGAATTAGTCCATTCAAAAGACCAACTAAAGTTGATGCAGTATAATTAATAGCAAAACCTAATATAATTCCGTCATTTTTTAAAACTCGTTTAGCTTCACTAATAGTCAAATCTCTATCTTCTTTTTTTTGAAGATGATAAAGAGGTCCATGTAAAATTATTAGGTCGGCATAATTATTTGGGAATTTTAATTTTCGAGATTCACCTAATTGAAGACAAAACTTGTTCTTTAATTTATTTGCTCTGTTTTTAGCTATTTCTATATGTTTAGAAACAGGTTCTATTAAATAAACTTGATGCCCTTTTTTGGCAAGCCATTCGGAATATTTTCCTGTGCCACCTCCAACATCAATTATTTTTGAAAATGAAGAAGGAATATATTTTTCTATAAGTGATTTAATTCTTTCAAATTCAAATACTCCCATTCCTTTATCAAGTCTGGTTTCTTCTGATGCTTTATTATAGAATAGTTCTATATCTCTACTAATTAATTGTTTATTATTCATTTCTAATTATTGTATTATCATCACATATTGAAATGTCTAATTACATTCCAAAGCGATACAATCGATTTGTTAAAATTTGATAAAATAATTTGATGTAATTATCTGTACATTAAAAATCAGAAAGATTTCTATGTATTAATTACTCATTTTTTGAGTTTGTCTTTTGAGAAAGACTCAGATAATATGTTTAATTAGTATAACAGACTCCAAAGATAGAAATTCTGAATTAATTTTTCTGAGTTCGTTGGTTTTAATCTCGACTAACGTCAAATTTTTTTATTGATAATCAGTTAATTATATTTTTCCTTTTTCAGTGTCTTTCTCCCCTCGTTAGCTCGAGGAATTAAT
>CAKMZM010000055.1 GCA_929200365.1 uncultured Flavobacteriaceae bacterium
TAGACAGTGTTTTGCAATTATTTAGTTACAATTCATGGATAAAAAAAGGAGTAGAGAAGTGGTTTTTGCAGATATAAACGCTGAAATGTTACTATTATAACGTCAAGCTATCAATGAAAAATGCTTAAAAACCACGAATGATTAAAGAAATTTATGTGATTCAGAGGAAATATTCTATGCGTGTTCATCAGAAATAAGAAGAAAATTGGTGTTTGTTTTAGGTATGTTTTAGGTAAATAAAAAAAGCCGACTCGTTAAAGTCAGCTTTTCTTTATTATTCCTTGTAGCGAGAGGGGGGCACGATCCCCCGACCTCCGGGTTATGAATCCGACGCTCTAACCAACTGAGCTACCTCGCCATTATTCCTTATTTCAATGCAAAAGACTATAAAAACAACTTGTTTTATAATACACTTTTTACAGTATCTATAAGGAGGGTGCAAATATAAAAACAAAATAGATTGACGCAAACAATAATGCATAATTAATTTTTTTTTCAATGTACTTTTAAAGTCGGTAATTAATCTATATATTGGCTTGCCAACAATTAATGATATGTCTGAAAAAATAAAATATGAACTTGAATTCGTGGTACAGTCATCACCACAGCTATTATATCAATATATATCTACTCCCTCAGGGCTCTCTGAGTGGTTTGCAGATAATGTAAATTCCAGAGGAGAGTTGTTTACATTTATATGGGATGATTCTGAAGAGGAAGCAAAACTTTTAAGTAAGAAAAGTGGGGAACGAATAAAATTTAGATGGGTAGAGGATGAAGATAATGGAAATGATTATTTCTTTGAAATGCGTATTCAAGTTGATGAAATAACCAAAGACGTTTCTCTTATGATTACTGATTATTCTGAAGATGATGAGGTAGATGAAAATAAAATGCTGTGGGATAATATGATAGGGAATCTAAAACATGTATTAGGTTCGGCATAAACTTTCTTTTTATAATATAAACTTTATACCCCCATAAACATTAAAAATTTATGGGAATTTTTTATGGTTAATATCAATGGAAATTTACTAGAAGATCATAAAGCAGTATTGGCTATTAACAATAGAGGATATGCTTATGGAGATGCTTTATTTGAAACGATTAGGGTTAATTCTGGAACTATTTTATTTTGGGAAGATCATTATTTTCGATTAATGGCTTCAATGCGTATACTAAGAATGCAAATTCCAATGTCATTTACACCAGAATTTTTAGAAAAAGAAATTATTGATCTTATTACAGTAACTGGATTAATAAATTCTTCGGTAAGAATAAAATTAATGGTAAATAGGGTTTCTGGAGGTTTATATACCCCAGACTCTAATGATATAGAGTATAATATATCAGTTTCTAGATTAGAATCCAGTTTTTATACAATTCCAGATCAGAAGTATGAAGTAACCCTTTTTAAGGATCATTATGTCAATACAGATATACTATCTACTCTAAAAACAACTAATAAACAGATTAACGTTCTTGGTGGTATTTTTGCTAAAGAAAATGGTTTTGATAATTGTTTGCTAATCAATTCTGATAAAATGGTTATTGAAGCTTTAAACGCAAATTTATTTCTTGTAAAAGGAAATACGATAAAAACACCTCCATTAGCAGATGGATGCTTAAGAGGTATACTTAGAATCCAGTTGTTAAGAATCCTTGAGAAATTACCAGAATATCAAATAGAGAAAGAAGCTTCTATTTCTCCTTTTGAATTACAAAAAGCGGATGAATTATTTATTACTAATGTAATTACAGGGATTATACCAATTACTAAGTTTAGGAAAAAGGAATATACTTCTATAACTAGCAAGAGATTATTAGGAATGCTAAATGCCAGGATAAGACTAGGAAACTAATTGTATGTTGGGTTCTCTGGAGCATTAGACCAAAGAATGTACTCCCCACCTAGCTCTATCATTTTTTCTTTCCAAAAAGTATCACAGGATTTTCCAAAAATATTTTTTTTATAATTGTTTTCTACAATTACCCACGAATTGGCTTCTAGTTCTTGATTAAGTTGTTTAGAATCCCATCCAGAATATCCCAAGAAAAATCTAATCTCATTTGGAGTGATTTTATCTTCAACAATAAGCTTAGATACCATAGAGAAATCTCCTCCCCAATATATACCACCAGATATTTCTACACTATTAGGAATTAAATCCGGTATTTTATGAATAAAATAAAGGTTATCTTGCTCTACTGGTCCACCATTATAAATTTTAAATTCCATTTCAATTTCAGGAACAAGATCTGCAAGAAAATATTTAAGAGGTTTGTTCATTATAAAACCTATAGAACCTTGATCACCATGATCCGCCAAAAGAACCACTGAACGATTAAAAGATACATCTCCTATAATAGATGGCTCAGCGATTAATAAATGCCCTTTTGTTGGTTGGAGTGATATCATAAAGTAACAATTTTACTTATCTTAAATCTAAATAATTATTTCTAATAATCAAAGTAGATTTAACGTTTTTTGTGAAAAAAAACATAAAAAAGCTCCCATTTCTGGGAGCTTCTAAATAATATCGAAAACGGACTGATTAGTTTACCGAACTTGATAAATCAGCGCCAGCCTTGAACTTAACAACGTTTTTAGCAGCAATTTTAATAGTCTTACCAGTTTGTGGATTTCTACCTTCTCTGGCAGCTCTTTTAGAAACTGACCAAGATCCAAATCCTACTAAAGAAACACGACCTCCTTTTTTAAGAGTACCTTCAACGTTTCCTAAGAAAGATTCTAAAGCCTTTTTAGCCGCTGCTTTAGTAATTCCAGCGTCAGCTGCCATTGCATCGATTAATTCTGTTTTGTTCATAATTCTGTTTTTAAATTAATTGTTGGTTAAACCAATTTTCTATGTTAAACGCTTTACAAATTTATACGGATTTATGATTCATACAAGGATTGACCCAGTAAATACAGGGATTTGTTGATAACTCAATACGATTGTTAATAACCAATGTTATTTTAGATAGATTTTTAAATCCTATATTACATAGGGGCTAACACATTTTTGCATCTCGATAAAAGACATAACCGTTCAATAATGCTTTTGAATCCATTGCTTTTTTACCAGGGAGTTGAAGTTTTTTAATTATGATGTACCCATTTTTTACTGCTATCTTGATTATAGAGTTTTCAATAATGATTTTGCCTGTATTATATGTGTGAATTTCTTCGATAGGTTGAGCATGGTATATTTTTATATTTTCAGATACGCCTTTATTGTATAATTTACACCAGGCAGCAGGGTAGGGACTTAATCCTCTAATTAGGTTATAAATAGTATATATATCATCTTCCCAATTAATTTTAGTGTTTTCGCGATTTAGCTTATATGCAGTTTTAAAAGTTTTATCTTTTGGTTGGGGTTGTACCGTTACCGAATCATTTTCTATTGATTTTATGGTGTCTAATACCAGATCAGCACCTTTTTTCATGAGTTTATCATGTAGTATTCCTGCGGTATCATCATTTTTTATTTCAACTTCTTTTTGAAAAATAAGATGACCAGTATCTATTTTTTCATCAATAAAAAAAGTAGTAATTCCTGTTTTTTGCTCTCCATTAATAACAGCCCAGTTAATTGGTGCTGCACCCCTGTAATCTGGAAGCAGAGATGCATGTAAATTAAAAGTACCATATTCTGGCATATCCCAAACTATTTTTGGAAGCATTCTAAATGCAACAACAATATTAAGATTAGCATCCAAAGCTCTTAATTCTTGAATAAAACCCTCGTCCTTTAGATTTGTAGGTTGAAGAACTTTTAGATTTTTGGTTAATGCATACTCTTTAACCGCAGAGGCTTTAAGTTTTCTACCTCTTCCTGCTGGTTTATCAGGAGCAGTAATAACACCAACTATATGATACTTGTTTTCTAATATTGTCTTTAGGGTTTCAACAGCAAAATCAGGTGTTCCCATAAATAGGATTCGTAAGTCTCTCATTATTTTTGTGCTAATTGATAGTGATTATCGTGATTGATCCTTATAATTTGATGTTCGTTCATTTCCCGTAATACTCGTAAGGTTAATTTTTCGGGATATACTAACTGTGCTAGCAAATCTCTTGAAGATAAGTTTTTTCTTTCTAAAAGCCTTATAATATCGTCTTGTATTTTATTAAGATCTATTGGTGTAGTATTATTTTTTTTGACGATACAAAAACTACATATATTACAATCTGTAGTATTCTTTTCTCCAAAATAATGAAGTAGTTGCCTACTTTTACATTCAGTAGTATTTTCTGTAAATTTTAATATCGCTTCTACCTTCTTTATTTTTGAAGTATTTTGTTTTTTTAAATGATGTTTAATACTATTGATGGTATGATCATCTTCACGTGGCAATAAGAAGATTATTTCTGCATCAGAAATTTTGTATATAAATTCTAGTAATTCGGCTTCATGTAGCTTATGTAATACAGTAACAACTTCTTTTTCTGTTTTTCCTACTTTAGAAGCAATCAAAGGCAGATTAATTGTTACTTTTTCGTCAAAAATACCGCCATATGTTCTTAGGATAGCCTTGGTAATTAGCTGATACTCTTTATTATTTTCTAGGAATTCTAAAAGATGATTTCCAGTTGTAAGAATATGTACACTACTTTTTTTGGTATATCGTTGTGTAAACCTAATTACACCGCAACGATCCAAAAATTGCAATGTATTATAAGTAATGAGTGTATTTAACTCATACGTTTTACAAAATGTATTGAATTTAAAATCATGAACGGTTTGTTCTCCTTCACCATAAGATATTTGAAAATAATTACATAGTTTTCTATAGACTAGTTTTACTGCATTTATATCGGGTAAAATTTTTATAAATTGATTGTGCAGTCTCTGACTATCATTTTCGTTTTTCAAGAGATAAGCAAATGATTGTTTGCCATCACGCCCCGCTCTTCCTGCTTCCTGAAAATAACTTTCGATACTTTCTGGGGTAGTATAATGAATTACCGTGCGTACATTGGGTTTATCGATTCCCATTCCAAAGGCGTTTGTAGCAACCATTACTCTAATTTCTTCTTTTAGCCATTGGTTAAATCGTTTGGTTTTTTCTTGTGCATCCACACCACCATGATAATATGTTGCCAAATATCCACTTGCATTAAGAAAATCACTTAATTCAACCGCAGATTTTCTATTTCGTACATAAACGATTGATGTTCCAGAGTATGTATCTAAAATCTGAGTGAGTTTGTAATTTTTATCAACTATATTTTCAACTCTATATCCAAGATTAACCCTAAAAAATGATTGTTTAAATATTTTGGGTTGAAAAAGATCCAGTTCTACCACAATATCATCTATTACTTCTTTGGTGGCAGAAGCTGTTAAAGCAATCATAGGTACCGAAGGGTGTATTTTTCGTAGTACTTCTATTTTTTTATATGATGGTCTAAAATCATTGCCCCATTGTGAAATACAGTGAGCTTCATCTACTGCAATAAGATTAATATTCATTTGCTTTAATCGTTCCTGTACAATATCTTGTTGAAGACGTTCTGGAGAAAGATAAAGAAATTTGTAATTGCCATAAATACAATTATCAAGCAAAGTATCTAATTCTGAATATTTAATACCACTAGGCAGTGCAATTGCTTTTATACTTTTTTGCTGAAGATGTAATACCTGATCTTGCATTAATGCAATTAATGGAGAAATAACGATACAGATACCTTCCATTGCTAGAGCTGGTACCTGAAAACAAATTGATTTTCCACCTCCTGTAGGGAGTAATACAAAAGTATCTTCCCCTTCGAGTACAGCAGCTATAATCTCTTCCTGTAAAGGTCTAAAATTATCGTGTTTCCAATATTGTTGTAATATTTTAAGAGGAGATTTTAGCAAATTATTTTATGTTTTTGAGAATAAAATCATAACGTTCTTGTACAGTTCCAAAAGGCACTTCAAAATAATCATATCCTAATTGAGTATATATATCTGATAAATGATAATGGATTTCTTTTGCTTGCTCAAAACTTTCATAACGTTCATTGTCACAGATATAAATATCTTTCCATGGCGGTAGCAAAAAAACCTGATCATACTTGTGCTTTTTACAAGCATTTATGAAATCATCGCTATACGATTGCTCAAAATAGTTCATATAAGCCAAAACATCTGGTATGCCTCTATCATAAAATGTAAGATTTTCTTTCTGCGATATGGCATCTCTAAATTGATCTATTCTCCCATTAAGAATTTGTGTATTAAATTGATAGGGATCGGATACAGAAATTATGGGGTTAGAAACAATAGCCTTAGAGTTATTACTTTTTAAAGCTTCTTGAGTCATACTTCGTATAATCTCATGAAAACAGAAAAATTTTGCATCTTCCAATTTATGGATGACAGAGGTTTTGCCCGTTCCTGGTGCTCCAGTAATTACAATTCGTTTTTTTGTCAAAGGAATAATTTTGATACAAATTTCGGAATTATAAAAGGATTTTGAAAAGAAGTTGTTTAAAGTTTTCTATTCTAACAAACCGAAACAGTTTGATGTGCAGTGAGGTAATTGCAAAAATTAGACATAAAACATTATATTTTCTATGTATTAGGGAAAACGGATTATTATACGCTCTGAATAACATGTACATCTCGATGAAATACAAGTGTTCAGTTTTTCAAAGGATATTGAGGTAGATATTCAATATAAAGGAGCTATTGAGCAAAAAGATTTTATACAGAGAATATGATTGCCTTACTTTTTAAAATATCTCAAATAAAATGTAGAATACTATCTATTCAATTCAATTTTCAGGAATCATAATTATTTGTAATGATCTGTTAAAGTTGAATCAACACAGTGAATTTTTAGTAACTTCAACAGCAATTGATACGTATTTTCTTTATTTAGACTAGTTAAATACAAATATTTAAAAATTAGAACTCATGCCTGTTTATAATTTAAAAATTAATGGTCAATCTCATAGGGTAGAGGCTGATCAGGATACTCCTCTTTTATGGATATTAAGAGATCACCTTGATATGGTTGGTACCAAATTTAGTTGTGGTATAGGTCAATGTGGTGCATGTACTATTCATATAGATGGTGCTGCCACTAGAAGTTGCTTGCTTCAGGTTTCTATGATTGAGAAGGCAGAAATTACGACAATCGAAGGTTTGTCTGAAGATATCTCACATCCTGTTCAGCAAGCTTGGAAAGAAGTTGATGTGCCACAATGTGGGTATTGCCAAGCGGGGCAAATGATGTCTGCCGCTGCTTTCTTGAAACAAAATGCAACTCCAAATAAATCAGAAATCAGGGATGCAATGAGTGGTAATATATGTAGATGCGCTTCGTACAACAGAATAGAAGAAGCTGTAAAAGTTGCTGCCAGCAAAATGAGTTAACCCATTTAAATTTTAAACGTATGAAAAATAATGCATCACCTTCATTAAGCAGAAGGTCATTTATAAAAACATCGGCATTGGCTGGTGGCGGCATGTTAATTGGGTTTAATTTATTTCAGGCATGTAAACCTGAAGCGAAACCACCTGTCGATATACCTATTGATATTTCTAAATTAAACTTTAATGATTTTAATGCTTTTATCAAGATAGCTGATAATGGAATGGTCACTATCTTCTCTCCAAATCCAGAAATAGGCCAGGGAGTTAAGACTTCTATGCCTATGCTCATTGCAGAAGAACTTGATGTGTCGTGGGATAGTGTTCATGTAGCACAAGGGGCATTAGATACCAAAAATTTTACACGACAAGTGGCAGGAGGAAGTCAATCCCTTAGACAAGGGTGGGAGCCATTACGCCAAACGGGAGCTACAGCCAGACAGATGTTAATTAATGCAGCAGCAACCAAATGGGGTGTTGATGCCTCAGAATGTAAAACAGAAAATGGAGTAATTATCAATGCCAATGGTGATAAATTGGGATATGGAGAAGTGGTTAAAGAAGCAGCAACTCTTGAAGTACCAGAAAATATAACACTAAAAGACCCTAAGGATTTTAAAATCATAGGAAAAAATATTTCTAATGTAGATGTAGATAAAATTATTGCCGGAAAATCGCTTTACGGAATGGATTATAAAGAAGAAGGAATGGTATATGCATCGGTATTGAGGCCTCCTGCTTTTGGCAAAAAACTGGTTGATTATGATGACACTGCAGTTAGGGCTATTTCGGGAGTACATGATGTAGTTAAGTTTGGCGATAAAATTGCAGTCTTGGCAAAAGATACCTGGACAGCAATGAAAGGAAAAAAAGCATTGAAAGCTAATTGGGCTTCGAATTCAAAATTAGAAAATACAGAAGATCATGATAAAATACTAATGGATCTTCTTAATGGAAAAGAGTTTAATACTCTACGCACCGATGGAGATGTAAAAAAAGCATTTGCTCAGGCAGATCAGGTAATCGAAAGAACTTATGAGTCACCATTCTTACCCCATAATTGTATGGAACCCATGAATTTTTTTGCAGATGTTACTCCAGAAAAAATTCGGTTGGTCGGACCTATACAAACACCAGCAGGTACAGCACGTAGAGTTGCTAATTTGTTAGAGCGCGACCCAGAAGATGTTTCTGTAGAAATGACTAGAATGGGAGGTGGTTTTGGAAGGCGACTTTATGGTGATTTTGCTTTGGAAGCAGCAGAAATATCAAAAATTGCCCAAAAACCTGTTAAAGTAGTATATTCTAGAGAAGATGACATGTCTGCTGGGATATATCGCCCAGCAATAAAATATAAAATTAGTGCATCTATTAAGGACGGTAAAATTAGTGGATATCACCTTAAAGAAGCTTCTGTAAATTCGAATATGTATGGGTTGATCCCTAATTTTTTTCCAGCTGGCGCTATTGAAAATTACCAGGTAGATGTTGCCAATTATAATAGTAAAATTACAACAGGAGCCTGGAGAGCCCCGTATACTAATTTCTTGTCTTTTGCAGAACAAAGTTTCTTTGATGAGCTGGCAGAAATCCTGGAAATTGATCGTATTCAACTTCGTTTAGACTTATTGCAGAAAGTAAAAGGAACTACAGACGAGAGAATTCAATATTCTCCAGAACGATTAGAGAAAGTAATAAAAGTAGCTGTAGATAAATCGGGATGGGGAAAAGCAAAAGAAGGAACATATCAAGGGTTTAGCGCATATTATTGTCATAATACTCATGTAGCAGAGGTGGCAGATGTAGTATTAGAGAATGACATTCCTGTAGTTAAAAAAGTTACTTGTGTGGTAGATTGCGGAATCGTAGTGAACCCACTTGGAGCCAAAAATCAAATTGAGGGTGGAGTTATTGATGGTGTAGGTCATGCAATGTATGGTGATTTTTCATTTAAAGATGGAGTGCCGCAAGACAAGAATTTTAATACTTATCGTTTAATTCGTATGAATGAAACTCCTGTGGTCGAAACACATTTTATAGAAAGTGATATTGCCCCAACAGGGCTAGGAGAACCCACATTGCCTCCTGCAGGAGCAGCTGTAGCAAATGCAATTAAGGCAGCAAAAGGAATACGATTGTATAAGCAACCCTTTATTAAAAATATGAACTTCAAAGCGCCATTGGGATAGCACGCTTATGACACACGAATTCAAAGAAATAATAGAATCTTATCATAGAGCCAAACAGCAGGGAATACCTGCTGTTATGGCTACTGTAGTAGAAGTAGAAGGGTCTTCTTATAGAAGGCCAGGAGTGGGTATGCTTATTCTTCAAAATGGAAAAATGACAGGGGCTGTAAGTGGGGGATGTGTCGAAAAAGAAGTACTACGACAAGCACAATCTGTTTTCGTTTCCAGAGAACCCAGAATGATGACCTATGATGGTAAATATAGATTAGGGTGTGAGGGATTATTGTATATTTTGATTGAAACTTTTGACATTAGTACTATTGAGATTGCGACGATACAAAAACATCTAAGGTCAAGAGTACCCTTTGAAATTAAATCATGGTACTCAAGAACAGAACAGGAAACCTCTACTATGGGGTCTATTGTTCAATTTAAAGGAGATCAGGCGTTTTGTTTTTCGCAAGATACTGAGCCAGATGAACGTTTAGAGAGTTTTGTTAGAGAAATGCAACCTTGTTTCAAACTAATAATTATTGGTACCGAGCACGATGCAGTTCAGTTATGCAAACTGGCATCGGCCACTGGATGGGAAGTAGCTATTGTAGGTTCGCCACAACATTCTAAAAAACTAAAAGATTTCCCGGGAGCTAAAGAGATAATTCATAGTGCTCCAGAAGATTTGAGTATAGATTATATAGATGATCAGACCGCTATCATTTTAATGTCTCATAATTTTGCTAAAGATCTATTATATCTTCAGGCGTTAAAAGAAACCAGACCAGTATATATTGGATTATTAGGACCTGCACAGCGCAGAGAAAAACTATTGTCTGCTTTTATAGAATATTTTCCTGAGGTTACCGATAGGTTTCTCGATGCTATTCATGGTCCTGCTGGTTTAAACCTGGGGGCAGAAACTCCTCAGGAAATTGCCATTTCAATAATTGCTGAAATATTGTCTGTGATCAGAGGTCAAAACCCGATACCATTACAGGAGAAGAAAGGAGCAATTCATGATGATCCTAAAAGGAAAGAAATAAATGTCATTGCTACCAAAACCTAAAATAGCACAACTTATCCTTGCAGCAGGTTCCTCTAGTAGAATGGGAGAACCAAAACAGGTATTGCCATGGCACAGTACTACATTGATTGGTCACGCTATACATAGGGCACTGCTAATAAAAGAAACATCAGTCTACGTGGTTTTGGGAGCACATTATGATGTTGTATACAAAGAGATTTGTCATTTCCCTGTTACCATACTCAAAAATGCAGAATGGCAATCGGGAATGGGATCTACAATACGTTCTGGAATTAAAGCTATACAACAAGACAAATTGTCGTACGACGGAGTGTTAATTTCACTAGTAGATCAGCCATTATTAGATATAACTCATTTTAATTCACTAGTCACTCAATATAATAAAGAACCAGATACCATTATTGCTACAGATTTAGGTTCTGGTATAGGAGTGCCCGCAATTATTCCATCTAAGTACTTTAATGAATTGTTACAATTACAAGTAGATTTTGGTGCACGATATATTATCAAAAAGCATATAGATGAGGTAAAGACAATTAGTGCTATTGGCAAAGGTGTAGATATTGATACTATTGCACAATATAACGATATTATAAGAAGCAATTCCTCTTCTTAAAAACCAAATGAGTTTAAACGTAATTTCGTTTTTATAAATCATAAGATGTATCTTTGACCTAAATTTTGATTTGATAGATAATACTATGAAAGACCCAGGAGAATTTTATAAAAAATTAAAAATACAATTAGCCGAAACATCACTTTGGCCAACTGCATATTTATATAAATTTATTGTACCTACAAGCACTGAAAAGATCGAACAGATTGAAACAATTTTTAATAATATGGGTTCGGTAATTCATACAAAACAATCCAAAAATGGTAAATATACTAGTGTATCTATCAATGTAAGAATGAAAAACCCTGACCAGGTAATTATTAAATATAAAGAAGTAGCTAAAAAAGTAGAAGGTGTAATTTCGTTATAGTGTAGTTTATTTTATATGTTAAGAAAATTATCTGCTTAAAAGAGGGAGAAAAGATAGATAACACTTTTTTTAGTTAGCATCATAAATTTCCCAAATTTTGGCTACTATACAAAAAAATAGGAGAAGGCTTTTGAAAAACGCTAAAAACCCTTTATTTATTTGTAATTTGATACAAAAGATCATTTTTATTTAAATAACATAAAATAAAATATAGTAATGACAGTGGCTTACTTATATTATTTTAGTATTTTGCGAAACGAATTATGGAATAGTTTGAAAAGTAATCAATTGTTGAGCTGAATCTAAAGAGGTTATACATAATTACTTATAAATAGTTTTCAAAAACTTATACTCACAACACTTTATACATTGATTTTTTAGACTATCTCTACGCAATTTTCACATACATTTTATGGATATATATAATATAGAATACAATACCGAGCGAGAGAAGCTCATCATTCCAGAATATGGTCGTCATATGCAGAAAATGATAAACCATACTGTAGCTATTGAAGATCGTGAAGAACGAAATAAGGTTGCTAAATCTATTATTGCAATAATGGGTAATCTACAGCCACACTTGCGTGATGTACCAGAGTTTCAGCATAAATTATGGGATCAGTTATTTATAATGAGTGATTTTAAATTAGATGTAGATACTCCTTTTCCTGTGTTAACTAAAGAAAAATTACAGGAAAGGCCAGAACCTCTTAAATACCCTCAGAATTTTCCGAAATATCGTTTTTATGGAAACAATATTAAAAGAATGATAGATGTAGCTAATAACTGGGAGGATGGGGATTTTAAAAATGCTCTTACTTTAACAATTGCAAACCATATGAAAAAATGCTACCTGAACTGGAATAAGGATACAGTTGAGGATAGTGCAATCTTTAATCATCTTTTTGAATTAAGTGATGGTAAGATTAATCTGAAAGGAAGTAATGAAAGCCTTATAGATTCTTCAAACCTGATGAGAGGAAAAAAGAAAAAGCATACTACCAATAGTAGTAATAGTGGTAAAAAGAACTATCGAAGTAACAACCGCGGTAAAAAACGCTACTAATAATTAACCACTAATTACTAATTGCTAACGACTAACAATTCATGAGCACTTTTCAGATAGAAGGAGGGCACCAACTTAAAGGAGAAATCATACCTCAAGGTGCTAAAAATGAAGCCCTTCAGATTCTTTGCGCAGTATTATTAACACCAGAAGAAGTTATAATCTCTAATATTCCTGATATACGAGATGTAAATAAATTAATAGATATTCTTAGAAATTTAGGTGTAAAAATCCAGAAATTAGGGAAAGGAAAATACTCTTTCAAGAGTGATGAACTTAATTTAAAATACCTAGAAAGTGAACAGTTTAAGAAAGAAGGAAGTGGTCTTAGAGGATCTATTATGATTGTTGGTCCATTATTAGCTAGGTTTGGTAAGGGGTATATTCCACGTCCAGGAGGTGACAAAATTGGTAGAAGACGTTTGGATACTCATTTTGAGGGTTTTATTAATCTTGGAGCAGAATTTAGATATAATAAAGAAGAACGTTTTTATGGGGTTGAAGCGCCAGAAGGTTTAATAGGAACCTATATGTTGCTGGATGAAGCCTCGGTAACTGGTACTGCAAATATTGTAATGGCAGCTGTACTTGCCAAAGGTACAACCACAATTTATAATGCAGCTTGCGAACCTTATTTACAGCAATTGTGTAAAATGCTTAATACCATGGGAGCAAAAATCTCTGGGGTTGGGTCTAACTTATTGGTAATTGATGGTGTTAAAGCCCTGAGAGGGTGCGAACATCAGGTACTACCCGATATGATTGAGATTGGATCATGGATCGGTCTGGCTGCAATGACTAAAAGTGAAATCACTATTAAAAATGTAAGCTGGGAAAATTTAGGGCTGATTCCGAGTACTTTTAGAAAATTGGGTATTACTTTAGAGCGAATAGGAGATGATATTTATATTCCTGCACATACTAATGGATACCAGATCGAAAGTTATATCGATGGTTCGTTTATGACCATAGCTGATGCGCCTTGGCCTGGATTTACGCCAGATTTATTGAGTATCGTTTTGGTTATAGCTACTCAAGCTAGAGGAGAAGTAATGGTTCATCAAAAGATGTTTGAGAGCCGTTTGTTCTTTGTAGATAAGCTTATTGATATGGGAGCTAAGATTATATTGTGCGATCCGCATAGAGCCACAATTATAGGTCATGATTTTCAATCTGCCTTAAAAGCTACTACCATGGTGTCTCCTGATATTAGGGCAGGAATATCATTGTTAATTGCAGCGTTAAGTGCTAAAGGAACGTCAACAATCCATAATATAGAACAGATTGATCGTGGGTATGAAAATATTGATGAACGCCTTAGAGCTATCGGAGCTAAGATTGTTAGAATAGAGGTGTGATCATTATTTTTTGTCAAAAAGAAATTTCAAGAAAGGATGTTTTTTTAGTTTAGTTGATTAAACTATTGTTTGAAAATCTTTGATATATGGAATAGTAAAATAGAATGTAGACCCCTTTCCTTTTTTGCTTTCTAACCAGATTTTCCCAGTTAACATTTCAACATAGGCTTTGGCAATAGATAACCCAAGACCTGTACCTTCTAATGCGTAACGGTCTTCTGTATCTGCTTGTACGAATCGTTCAAAAATAGCTTTCTGTCGGTCTTTGGGAATACCCATTCCAGTGTCTTTTACATAAAATTGAAGATTTTCTTTTTCTTTTAGATATCCAAATTCAATTCCACCTTCATTAGTATATTTTATAGCATTTTTAATTAAATAGGAAAGAATTGCATTGAGTTTTTCTTTATCAGTATTGATAATTACATCCTCTGCGAGTAAATCCTGAGATAATGATAAAACGATACCTTTATTATCTGTTTGAGGTTTAAAGAGTTTAAAAAGATATTTGGTTTGTTTGTTAATGTCAACTTCTTCTATATGTACTTTTACTTGATCTGCAGCTATTCGGGAGATATCAATAATATCTCTCATAATATTAAGCATTCGTATTCCACTTTCTTTAATGAGATCCAGATAGAGTTGTTGTTCATCACCTGATAGTTTAGGTTCATTTAAGAGTTCTGCAAGACCAAGAATACCATTCATAGGAGTTCTTATTTCGTGGCTCATATTTGCAAGAAAAGCTGATTTTAGGCGATCACTCTCTTCAGCTTTTTCTTTTAGTCGGTTTAATTCGATTTCATATAGTTTAATTTCTGTGATATCGGTAATAGTACCAACATATCCAATAATTTGTTGATTTTCATTATATTCTGGTATGGCACGACCTAATACCCATGTTATAGAACCATCGGATTTAAGAAATCGATATTCGGCATCAGAAGTTTTTCTTTTATTAGCAGCATCATACCAGCCTTGTTTTAATTTTTTTCGATCTTCAGGATGTACAGCATTAAGCCAACCATCATTTAAGGCTTCTTCTTGTGATAATCCAGAAATGGTAGACCATTTTGGATTTACAAATATGGTTTTTCCATCAGTATGAGTCATAAAAATTCCTACAGGAACAAGATTGGTTAAAGTATGAAACCTACTTTCTGTAAGTTGTATTGCTTTTTCAGCTACTTCAAATTTTTGTTTATATGTTAGAGAATGAAAAACATCTTTAAAATTATGATAATTAGCACGATAGATTTCTTTTTCAAAATATTTCAGGTAGATAGTAAATATAATACTATAAAAAATAGCCATAAACCCTTTTGATAATAATCCAGAGAGCAAGAATTTTTGTAAATCTTTAAAATACCATAATGAACCTAATGCAAAAAATATAGCATCAAAACTGAGTACTAATATCATGGTAAACATTATTCTAAGAAATAAGTTAGAGGTATGTTTTGAGATAAACTCATATAAAAAAATGATCAATATTGCATCTAAATAAAGCACTCCTGTTCCTACAAATAAAACGAGTACATTGGTGTAAAAGAAATCTGTAGAAATGTTAAAAGGATTATAGCTATGAGCTTCTTCGACATTCATTCTAAAAGCAAGTAAAAGAAAACACAATACAATATTGGCTATAACTAATGCATAGGTTAGTTTTCGAGCAGTAATTGCATCTTCTTTAATGTATATTAAAAGTATTGCAAAAAGAGTAGCAGAAAACAAAACAGATGACCCAGGAGAAATCACGATGGTTTCAGATATTTTAAAATAAAGTGTACTTGCCATGAAGACCTGTACAAATTGAAACAATCCTAAAGAGGTAAATAGTACGCCTAGGCCAATTATCGTTCGCAAGCGAAATAGCAGTAATATAAGGAAGACAACAACAAATCCTTGAAAAAGAAAAACTAAGATCTGATAAAAAATTAGTGTGTTCATAAGAGTCTAATGCTATATATAATAGGTGATTATAGATTCTTTGGTTAACCTAATCTGTGCATAGCACATAATTTTTAGCTCCTTAAAACTACGAACAATTGTTAAAATATTAGATATATAAACCGATAAAAAACAATTTTTAATTGAGAATTATTACTATAAGAACAAACAAAAAGAGTATTGTAATATGTATTAATTTGATTTACAGTTTATTTTGTTTTGGTTTTAAAATAAAATGTTCTTGCAAAGTGCTATTAAAGAATAAGTATTTGTATGAATAATACCCTAAAAAAGAATCTAAGGCTATGATAATGGGCATTAAGATAAATAAAATAACCTGTCAAAAGTGACAGGTTATGATGCTTTAAAATTAAGTAGTATATATTAAATTACTTTTACATTTACAGCGTTTAACCCTTTTTTACCTTCTTGCAAATCAAATTCTACTGCATCACCTTCTCGAATTTCATCGATTAATCCAGAGATGTGTACGAAATGTTCTTTGTTCGAATCTTCTTCGGTGATGAATCCAAATCCTTTGGCATCGTTGAAAAATTTTACTGTTCCTTTATTCATTGTTAAAATTTAAATTAGTTAATTTAAAACCAAATATAACGCCAAATATCTAAATGATCATCATCAAGATGATTTTTACTTTATTTGTTAACATAATTTTTAGGGATTTATTGTCAAATTAAAGGTTAAAACCGTACAATTTGATTGCATTTACTTTAGGTTTTATAAGTATTTTGTCTAAATTTATCTAAAGAATTTAGACTCGATAATCAATTTGAGTTGTTATATAGTATGTTCAACAAAAAATATCATTACACTATTTTACAAGGGGATATTCAAGATCATTGCTACGATTTGTTCATATAGATATGTAATTTTGAAAACGTTTATATGCTGAAGAGATTTGTAAGGATGATTTACATTGATAGATGACACCAGAAGGATAAATCCAATTCAGAAAAAGGAAACTGGATAGTTAGAGTAATGTTAAGAAAGCATTTCATTCTCTTATTCAAAACTATAGATTTCATATGCGTTTAATGTCTAATCGATTATAATAAGGTTGTGTAAATATTTAAAAATATAGTTTTTGTAATTCTAATTTGTAGTCATATTGTAAATCTTCATGTAATACAGTAATCTTTTTTTTGATTGCTAATGTTTCACGATGATACATATTTTTTATAAGAATATTGCTGTGTATAGAGGGAGTAAAGTTTTTTAGTTTTTTACAAAAATAGAGCAGTAATTCAATTTCAGTTTCATTGCTTTTTGAATATCGAATATATTTCTTTATAGTGCGCAAAATTTTCCGAATGCGTTTTTTTATATAGTAATATGATGTTGTGTTAATCATTTCAAATTGTTCATCAATTTCTCTTTTTATACTTATGATATAATCTTCTTCATTGGCAGATTCAAATAATAAATAGGATAGTAATTCTTTGTTTTCTTTTTTAAATCGAGATAGTCGGATACATAATTCTATAAGTTCATGATGCGAACGATCTATTAATTCGGCTTTTAGTTCTTTTACAGTGGCAGTTTTCATCTGTTAATATTAATCATTTAGTACTATGCATATATTAAGTGTATATCAATACAAAATTATCAATAATCATTTAAGAGTATTGCTATTAGATTCTTTTTCTCTTTAAGAGATTTTAGTTTTTAAGCTTTTCTAACTAATAGTTTGATGTCTAAGTTATTGATGAGTAGGGGGTGTGCATGTTATCAACATAGTTATTAACAATATTAATAAGTTTTTACTTATTAATTTTTTTTAAAAACTTACATTTTATGTTTTTAATCGTATTTATTGGTAATTTAAACGAATTATTAACATTAAATGAACAAAATGTTTTTTTAATTGTTAATAAAATACTATTTTAGAAGTAATTAACTTTAAATCACACTAGCATGAATCATTTTTATTACACTTTTGGATTGAATTTTAAGACTATTGTAAATTTTTTAAGAGAACTTCCTAAGGCTTCTAGTTATGCAATTCGTAAGTAATAATAACAGAAAATTGTTTTCAAATAAATTAGTATCTCTTTATCTGTATAGGATATTTGAAATCTTTTGAAAATACATTTTTTATTTATGTTCTAACACATCCTTCAGATATATAAATGGAAGGTGCATTCTATCGGGATAAATCTGAAAATAGTATATGTTTCTAAGAATAATTGGTATCAATAATGATTGTTTTACTTCAGAAACCATCGTATAAACTGATATGTTGGATGATAGGAGAGCGGTAGTGGAGATTCCCTAGGGTGACACTTATCTGTGCAATTGTTAGTATTCTTAATTTATTCATCAACATTCATAACTGACCTAAACCTGATCTTCAAATCTTGGGTTAGCTTTTGTAATGCTAATTTCTTCTGTCATATCTTTTGTTAAAACA
>CAKMZM010000056.1:0-3418 GCA_929200365.1 uncultured Flavobacteriaceae bacterium
TAACTCCATCTTCAAGGATAATCTCTCCCCAATCTCCACGTATCGCTGCTCCTGGCCCGATATAACAGTTTTCACCAATAATCACATTACCAGTCACTGCTGCCAGTGGATGTACAAAACTACTTTCGTGTACTACGGGTATATATCCTTTAAAGCTGTAAATCATATAAATATCTAATATTGAATGTTAAATATCGAATACTGAAATCAAGCTATTGTTTAATAAAATATAAACTTCGACATTCAATATTTTTTGTTTAGTATTCGATGTTCAAGATTCTATTTAAATCGTTTCAATGTTTCTTTTGTAAAATCACTGAGTACCAATCTCCCACTAATTATGGCTCTATCTGCCAAAAGTGTATCCCAATCTTCTGTTCCTTTCCAAAATGCTTGTTTCATATCCTTCATTGCTTCTGGATTGTATGTGCATAAATGTTCTGCAAAAGCTTTTACTTCTGCATCTAGTGTTTCTACATCTTCAAAAACTTTGGTAAATAGTCCTTTATCTCTTGCCCATTCTGCATCATAAAATGAATTGGCATCAATTGCGATCTGTGTCATTGCAGACAATCCTATTTTACGTTCTACCGCAGGTCCTACTACAAATGGGCCTATTCCTACATTAAGTTCACTTAATTTTATGGCTGCATACTTTGTTGCCATACAATAATCGGTTGCAGAAGCTAATCCAACTCCACCGCCAACAGTTTTTCCCTGTACCCGCCCGATAATAAATTTAGGGCATTTGCGCATTGCATTGATCACATTGGCAAATCCAGAGAAAAACACTTTTCCGGTTTCGGCATCATTAATATTGATCAACTCTTTAAAACTGGCTCCGGCACAAAACGTTCTGTCTTTTCCGCTTTTTAATACAATTACCTTAATATCATCATTCTTACCAGCATCTGTAATGGTTTGCGCAAGTTTTGTCAAAATATCCCCTGGTAAGGAGTTGTGTGCAGGGTGAAAAAATTCAATAATTCCTACCTGATTTTCTATGTTTATATTTACGTATGGTTGTGTCATTATGTGCATTATTTTTAAAATACTCGGTCAAATTTTCAGTCAAGTCAATCCAACTTATATTATCTTTTTCAATCAATTTTATTTTCCATTCCCGATTCCATTTTTTCATTTGCTTTTCCCGAGTGTACGTTTCTTCTTTTGTCTTATAATTTTCATAATACATCAATTTCTCCAGATTATATCTTGCTGAAAATGCTCTCGGATGTATTTTATTTCTGTGTTGGTGTATTCTTCTTTTCAAATCTTTAGTCACTCCTATATAGAGAACTCCGTTAGGTTTATTTGTTATGATGTATACACTCCAAATTATCATTTACATTTAATTATAAGATTCTCATCCCTTCATAATTTAGATTCCCGTCTTCACGGGAATTTTAATCAATTTAATCTAATAGATTAAATTGATTAAAATGATGGTTCAAATGTTTTCTTTCTAACAGATACCATTCGTATTTGTTCAATTCTCCGAAAACAATATTTTTTAATAGTGCATTCGGGTTTTCTTTAAAATACATTTTATATGTTTCTCTTGCTTCGTTCAATTTTGTTATAGCTGTTTCGAGATCAGGATGTTTCAGATCTTCTAACTCTCCTTTTTTCAGTAATGGAAATTCTGTATTTCTAGGAAAAGGCTCATAAGTATATAAACTATTATGTACTTTATCCAAAATCTTTTCTGGTGTTGCAATCTTAAAATCCTGAATTTCTCCTGCTGCAATTTTATAGGTATATTCCAGATGTTCTATCATATGCTGTGGGGTCATTATCCCCCATTTTGGTTTGGCATCTGTAGATAGTTTATGTAAACATTCCTGAATTTTTGCTTCGGTCATTTCTACAAGAGAAGTTTGTTTTTTCTGTACCATTGTTAAAATAGTGGCAATGGCCACCAACTCATCTTCGGTATCAAAAACTTCGACAAACCATTTTACAATACCACTAGGATGCTCTGCCCCTGCTACATCACGATCAATTTTTTGTTTACAGGTTAATCTAACATATACGGTGTCGTTATGATAAATTGGTCTTAAGAATCTACATTCTTCTAACCCATAATTGGCAGCTACAGGGCCTTTATTGGGGTATACAAATAGTCCTGCTGCTGCTGCAAGGATAAAATACCCATGTGCAGTACGTTTTTCAAAAATACTCCCATCTAATGATGTAATATCGGTATGTGCATAGAAATGATCCCAGGTAAGGTTGGCAAAACTAATAATGTCTGTATCGGTTACAGTACGTTTATGGGTTTTGATCGACATTCCTGGTTCAATATCTTCCCAATGATATGAGAATGGATGATTTTCTGATGCTTTATACGCCGAGTTTGCCTGATATATCCCGGTTATTTCGGTTAGGGTTGTTGGGGTTCCCTGAACGGCACATCGCTGCATATAATGTTTTATACCACGAATTCCTCCCATTTCTTCACCGCCTCCAGCACGTCCGGGGCCTCCGTGAGTAAGCATTGGTAATGGTGAGCCATGCCCAGTACTTTGTTTGGCATTTTCTCTGTTCAAGATCAATATCCGACCATGATATGCTGCTGCTGCTATGGTATATTCTTTTGCTATCTGGTCGTTATTGGTGGTTATTGAAGATACTAACGATCCTTTGCCCATCTCAGATAGCCTAACAGCTTCATCTATATTTTTGTAGGGCATAATAGTACTTACAGGTCCAAAAGCTTCTATATCATGTACTGTAGTATTGGTAAAAGGATGATCTTCTCTTAATAAAACAGGACTTAAAAATGCTCCTTCTTTGGCAGATGCTCCGATCACATCTACTGTTTCCAGATTACCATATACAATCTCGGCTGTTTTGGCGATTTCTCCAACACGTTCTCTTACTTCTGCAACCTGATCTTTACTTACCAGAGCTCCCATACGAACCTCTTTTAATCGAGGGTCTCCAATAGTTATTTTATCTAACTGCTGTCCTAAAGCTATTTGTACATCTTCTACTAATTTTTCTGGCACTATTATTCTACGAATTGCGGTACATTTCTGACCACATTTTACAGTCATTTCTTTTCGCACTTCTTTGATAAAGATATCAAACTCTGGAGTGCCAGGAACGGCGTCTTCTCCTAAAACAGATGAGTTAAGTGAATCTGCTTCCATATTAAAAGGTACAGACGCATTGATAATCTGTGGGTGCGCTTTTAGCATTCTACCAGTAGATGCTGATCCTGTAAAGGTAACTACATCCTGAGAACCTACGGTATCCAGAATGGTTCTGGCAGAACCCGAAATTAATTGCAATGCTCCTTCGGGAAGAATATTTGAAGCTATAATTTCTCTTACTACAGCTTCTGTCAAGAATGCTGTATTGGTTGCTGGTTTTACGACTGCTGGTACTCCTGCCATCCAATTCACAGCAC
>CAKMZM010000056.1:3518-5274 GCA_929200365.1 uncultured Flavobacteriaceae bacterium
GTATTGGTTGCTGGTTTTACGACTGCTGGTACTCCTGCCATCCAATTCACAGCACACTTTTCCAACATCCCCCATACAGGAAAGTTAAATGCATTAATATGTACTGCAATTCCTCTTTTAGGCACCAAAATATGGTGTGCCATAAATCGTCCTCCTTTAGACAAATCTATAGGATCACCTTCTACATGATACGGTTGATTAGGAAATATCTTTCTTAGTGATGCGTTGGCAAAAAGGTTTCCGAATCCCCCTTCGATATCAATCCAACTATCTGTTTTAGTTGCTCCGGTTCTATAGCTAATTTCATAAAAGTGTTCTTTTCGTTTCATGAGGTATAATGCTAATTTTTTCAGCATATTTCCTCGCTCTTGAAAAGTCATTTTTCGCAAAGCCGCACCTTTATCTCTTCCATATTGAAGAATTTCTCCAAAATTAAACCCTGTTGTATCTGCTAATGCTACAACTTCTCCGGTAACAGCGTCAAACATAGGAACTCCCTCTCCTGATCCTGTTATCCAATTTCCGTGAATATAGCTTTCTAGTTTTTTCATAAATCAGATATTTGTATTTTCGATTACACAAGCATATCCTTGCCCTACTCCCACACACATTGTAATTAGTGCATATCGTTTATTTTGTTGTTGTAACTCTAAAGCGGCAGAATACGCGATTCTGGCACCAGTTACTCCCAATGGATGTCCTATTGCAATAGATCCACCGTTGGGATTTATTCTTGGGTCATCATCTGCCAATCCCCATTCTCGTATACACGCTAATGCTTGTGAGGCAAAGGCTTCATTAAGCTCTATGATATCGATATCATTCATTGTAATCCCTGCTTTTTCCAGAGCTTTATTAGAGGCTTGAACGGGTCCGATGCCCATAATTCTAGGCTCTACTCCTACTACTGCAGAGCTTACTATCCTGGCTAGAGGTTTTAGATTGTATTTCTTAACTGCCTCTTCTGATGCGATAATGGTAGCTGCTGCTCCATCGTTTAATCCTGAGGAGTTTCCTGCTGTTACGCTACCTTCTTTTTTGAAAGCCGGGCGTAATTTTGCTAATACTTCTTTGGTTGTTGTTGGTTTTATAAACTCATCATCAGAAAACAGGATTGGATCTTTTTTGCGCTGCGGGATTTCGACTGTAGTAATTTCTTTAGCCAATCTCCCCGATTTCTGAGCATTGGTTGCTTTCATCTGACTCCAATACGCAAATGCGTCCTGATCTTCTCTTGAGATATTGTATTTTTCGACCAGGTTCTCTGCGGTATTTCCCATACCATCTGTACCGTACAGGTCATGCATTTTTTGGTTTACAAATCGCCACCCAAAGCTAGAATCATACATTTTAGAATCATTACCAAAGGCTGATGATGGTTTTGCTATCACGTATGGACCACGTGTCATATTTTCTACTCCACCCGAAATAAACAGATCTCCGTCTCCTGCTTTGATGGCTCTATTGGCATGTATTATTGCCGATAATCCTGAGCTACACAAACGGTTTACCGTTTCTCCCGGAACAGTAAAAGGTAATCCTGCTAATAGTGCAGCCATTCTGGCTACATTACGATTATCTTCACCAGCTTGATTAGCACATCCCATAATGACATCGTCATACGCCTCTTTTGGGATATCCGGGTTGTTTTCTACTAACTTTTCTATGACCAAAGCTCCTAAATCATCAGTTCTTACTGCTGATAATGTTCCTTTATAGCTTCCTATAGGAGTACGAACTCCGTCTATTATATATG
>CAKMZM010000056.1:5374-18344 GCA_929200365.1 uncultured Flavobacteriaceae bacterium
GATAATGTTCCTTTATAGCTTCCTATAGGAGTACGAACTCCGTCTATTATATATGATTCTTTCAAAAGTTTAAATTTTAAATGTTAAATTATAAAGTCAAAAGTGCTCTTTATCTATTTCAGGTTACTTTTACATTTATCATTTTACGGTTTTATATTTTAAATTCTATTTTCCATTTGATGTTTTTATGCTAGTTGTAAAGATTGCTACTAATTCTTTACACTCTTGTATGATAGAGTTAAACCTAGTATAATCATCAATTAATTTTGCTTCATTTAAAACCTCCAAGTTAACTTGTGATTCTCTTAACTCTTTAAGACATAGCTTCATTTTATGAATAAAATCTCTTCGAGATTCTGCACTTTGCGCTTCTCCATAATTTAAAGCAGCAGAAGTTGAAGAACGAATTAATTGCTTAATCAAATGTTCAGAAGCATAATTCTTATTTAGAGCATCTGTGCTAAGAATAATACTTGCCGAAAATTTTACTAACCGTTCTTGTAGATCATATTTTTGAAGTGTTCTCTCTTTCAAAAGTTTAAATTTTAAATGTTAAATTATAAAGTCAAAAGTGCTCTTTATCTATTTCAGGTTACTTTTACATTTATCATTTTACGGTTTTATATTTCCCAATTTTTACTGGTTCTATATACTACTCCTTTAAAAAGTGCGACAATATCATTTCCTCTTTTAACTTCTACAATATTGAAACCTACTTTTGTTTTAGTAATATCAACTGTAGCTTCTGCTGTTAGATAATCCCCTTCTTCTAATGCTTCGATATGATTGATTGAGGTTTCTATTGATACTGCATATTTACCATGAGTATTTGCAGAAAAACCAAAAGCTGTATCTGCCAGACTATAGGATATCCCTCCGTGGGCTTTACCCATGCTATTAAGCATTTCTTTTCTAACCGTCATTCCTACTTTACATCTTCCTTTTTCGACTTCGATAATTTCGATCCCTAACCATTGGCTAAAGGGGTCCTGACTGAGCATTTGTTTAGGTATGAGGTTTGAGTCAATGAGTTTTTGAGTCATTTAGTTTATCAGTTTTTTTAGTCTGTGAGTCTTTGAGTTTGTGAGTATACTATTTAACTTACCTCTCATCTACTCTATTACTTATTTATCTTTGTTTTTAAATGTTTTTTGAAAGAGGTAATCATTTTTGATAATTCTGTAATTTCTGCTCTGTTTTTTTCATCTTGCTTTTCAGTTATAAATCCTCTTAATCTGGCTTTTGTACTACATACAACACACTCATGAGCACTATCCCATGCTAGTTGTACCTATTAAATTGAGCATCAGAGCTTGCAGAACCTTCTGCAATATTTAATGCTAATGAATCTGCGGCTCTTATAAACTGAGATGCAAGTCTATACATTTCTTCTTTTGGAAAAGTATTAATTTGATCGTTTACTGATTCTCCAAAGTCAATTGCCCTATTGTAAATCATCAAATCCTCGAATTTAAAATGATATTTACTTTTCATTATATTCTTTATTTAGTTATTAGTATGTGAGTTATTAGTCTATCATTCAACAACTCATTAACTCAATTACTCATCCTCTCAAACACTCACTTACTCACCACTTCATTAAAAAAAGCTCTTTTTTTCTTTCATCATTTTTCTTAATATCGGACTACATCGATATCGATCTTCATGATATTCATCATACAGATTATCTAACATGGTAACACACCAATCGATTCCTTTTTCATCTGCCCAGGTTAATAACCCTTTTGGGTAATTTACGCCTTTGGTCATTGCATTATCGATATCTTCTGCCGAGGCAATATTCCAGAACAACGCATCTGCTGCTTCATTAATTAGCATTACCAGTACTCTGTTAAAAATATATTCTGCAAGTACTTTATCCTCTTTAGGGGGATTTTTTACTGCATTATCACTGTAATCATAATATCCTTTACCTGATTTTCTTCCTAAATATCCTGCTTCAGACAATCTTTTTTGTGTAAAAGAAGGTTTATATCGGGGGTCATAGTAAAATGCTTTAAATACAGTTTCTGTAACCGTATAATTGATATCATTTCCTATAAAATCCATTAATTCAAAGGGCCCCATTCTAAACCCTCCCAAAGTTTTTAAACTCCAATCTATAGTAGCTATATCTGCCAGACCTTCTTCATAAATACGTAAAGATTCTCCATAAAATGGTCGTGCTACACGATTTACAATAAACCCAGGAGTATCTTTTGCCAAGGCTACTACTTTTTTCCAGCCATTAATGATCTCTACGACCTTTTCGGTAACCTGAGTTGATGTTTGTACTGCCGGAATTACCTCTACTAACTTCATTAACGGAGCGGGATTAAAAAAATGAATTCCTATACATCGCTCTGGTTTTTGTAATGAAGATGCTATAGATGCTATTGATAAAGAAGAGGTATTGGAGGCAATAATAGTATTTTCTGACACATAAGTTTCCAGTTCTGAAAACACTTTCTTTTTAATATCCAGATTCTCTATAATAGCTTCGATAGTGAGGTTTGCATCTTTAAGGTCTTTTAAAGAATCTACATAAGAAATATTATTTTGAATACGTGTTTTCTCTGTTTGATCAATTCTTCCTTTTTCAATCAAGCGAGAAAGAATTTTTTCTAAAGCTTGTTTACTTCTGTCCAGTGCCTCTTGCTTTGTGTCAAACACTTTTACTTTACAACCAGAAGTAGCTGCTACCTGCGCAATACCGCTTCCCATTGTTCCTGATCCTATTACTCCAACGATTTGAATCATAAATTTTAAATTTTAAATGTAAAACTCTAAAGTTTGAAAAGGATTAATTCACAGACTTACCTAACTTTTACATTTATCATTTTACATTTTTTCGGTTTTACTTCCCTTTAAATACGGGTTTTCTTTTTTCAATAAATGCATTTACCCCTTCTGCATAATCTTCGCTTTCGGCAGATGCTATCTGTAGCTCTGACTCTATTGCCAATTGCTCATCGAGCGTATTTACCAATGACTGATTTAATAATCTTTTAGTCAATCCTAAAGCTTTTGTTGGCATTTGTGCTAATTTTGAAACCAACTTAGCTGCCTCTTCTTCAAAGGTTTCTGTTTCAAACACTTTATATATCATCCCTAATTGCTCTGCTTCTTTTGCGCTTACTTTATCGCCCAGCATCATTAGAGCAGAAGCTTTTTGAAAACCAATTAATCTGGGTAGAAAAAAGGTTCCTGCACTATCAGGAATCAGTCCTATCTTACTAAATGCCTGGATAAAGCTTGCTGCCTCAGAAGCTATAACAATATCACATGCCAAAGCTATATTGGCTCCTGCTCCTGCTGCAACTCCATTTACAGCTGCAAGAATTGGTTTTTCGATAGTTCTGATACGGTTGATTATTGGGTTATAGTGTTCTTCTAATATTTTTCTGAAACCCGGGTTCAATTCAGGTGAAGTTACTTCTTTAAGATCCTGCCCTGCGCAAAATGCTTTTCCATTACCGATAAGCATAATAGCTCTTATCTCATCATTAGCATTACACTCATCTAATATTTTTTGTAACAATAAAGCCATTTCTCTATTGAAACTATTAAAAGCTTCCGGGCGATTTAATGTTACTCTCGCTACTGCATTTTCAATTTGTAATTCGATTGAAGGCATATTTAGTTCTTTATTTTGAATTGTGGGTTATAAATTATTCCGATGATATTATTCCATGAGTATTTTACTGTTGCCACTACAATTTCTCCTCCTACATTTGTTGGTTTTTCGTATTCGGTAGCTCCTAAATCGAGTAATCTTTGGTATGTTTCCTCTATCTTTTCTACACCCCAATACGAAAGTACGTTATCTGATTTTGTTTCTGAAGAAGCTTCTTCCGGAAGTAATCCAAGTTCATATCCTCCTATATTGAATCCTACATAAAAAGGTTCATCAAAATAAGGTTGGGCATGAAATGCATCTGAATACCATTTCCTGGCTTTATCCAAATCACTAACTTTATATATTGTTGTTCTCAATCCAAGCATCATTCATTATTTGAGACATTTGAAATAATCAAAGGGTTCTAAACAATCATTGCATTGAAACAGTGCTTTACATGCTGTTGAGCCAAACTGGCTTACCATTTTTGTGTTTGTTGAGCCACATTGGGTACATTTTACTATCCTTTTACCTCCAAGTAATGCTTCTTTATCGGCTTTCTCATTTAAGGGTGCAGCGATCCCATATTTTTCTAGTGCTTCTCTACCTTTTGGTGTAATCCAATCGGTAGTCCATGCCGGTGATAAGACCAAAGAAACTTTGGCTTCTATATTTTCTTTTGCAAAAGCATTTACAATATCATCTCCTATTACATCCATTGCGGGGCAACCACTATATGTTGGGGTTATTGTTACCTGAGCAATAGTTTTTATCATTTGGGCAGAGCGAACTACTCCCATATCCATAATAGACAATACCGGAATTTCGGGATCATGAACTTTTTCCAAAATCGGAATCAAGGCTGGGTCAATATGTTGCTCAAATTCTATTGTCATAATAAATTATGGAATATCGAATTTAGAATATCCAAGGTTGAAGTTTTATTTCCCTTCATCATTCAATATTCTAAATTCGGTATTCTGTATTCTTTTACCACTTCATATTAGGATAGGTACGTTGCATATATTGCAAATCTGAAAGTAAATATCCCATATGTTCACTATGAATACCTTGTTTACCACCTTTCTGAAACCATTTTGTTTCTGGTATGGTAAGGGTTGCTTCTTCAAATACTTCTTTGATTCTTTGTTCGTATTTTTCTCGCAAAGTAGCAACATTAACTCCTATCCCATTTTCTACAGCAATCTTATCATCGTCTGTCATATGAAATAGTTCGTCTGTATATCTCCATAGATCATCAACTGCTTCCTGAACTTTTTGATGACTTTCTTCTGTACCGTCTCCCAGCCTTTTCATCCAGTCTGAAGAAAACCTTTGATGATAGCTTACTTCTTTTATTCCTTTCTTTGCTATTGCTGCTACTGTTTCATCATTACTATTTTGTAATTCTTCCAGCAATAACAAATGAAAAACATCATAGAAAAACTGCCTTGTAATCACATACCCAAAATGTTTGTTTGGTTGTTCGACAAGAAGTACGTTTTTGTACTGTCTTTCTATTCTCAAAAAAGCAATATCATCTTCAGTTTTTCCATCGCCAGACAATTGAGCCACATATTGATAATAACTTCGCGTTTGCCCTAATAAATCCAATGCCATATTAGTCATTGCAATATCGGTTTCGAGATTGGGTCCATGACCACATAATTCTGATAATCGTTGACCGAGGATTAAAGCATTATCTGCTATACCGTAGATATATTGTATTTTATTTTCGTTTTTCATACTACTTTCTGTAATGAAATGATGGGTATCTTATTTAAACAAGGTTAATTTCAAATAGTAAGTTTTCTGTTAATTTTTACATCTATAAAAATTACATATGCTTTACCTCATCTGGTAGTGTATAAAACGTAGGGTGCCTATACACTTTATCCTGAGCGGGTTCAAATAATTCTCCGTTATTTTCGGGGTTTGATGCTGTGATATGTTTAGATTCTACTACCCATATACTTACTCCTTCATTTCTACGGGTATACACATCTCTGGCATTTTCTAATGCCATTTCTTCATCGGCTGCATGAATGCTTCCAAAATGACGATGCTCTAAACCATTTTTACTTCTTACAAATACTTCCCAAAGTGGCCAGTTGTTTTTCATAATTATGAATTTTGAATTCTGGATTCAGAATTATTATATTGCTTTTTTAAGCTTTTTATCTTCTTGTTTTTTGGCATACGCCATAGCTGCATCTCTTACCCACTTACCTTTTTCCCAGGCATTAACTCTAGCTGCCATACGTTCTTTATTACAAGGGCCATGACCTTTTACTACTTGCCAGAATTCATCCCAATCTATTGCTCCAAAATCGTATCCTTTTTTTTCTTCATTCCATTTTAGGTCTGGATCAGGAATAGTAAGCCCGATTAATTCTGCTTGTGGAACTGTTTGATCAATAAACTGCTGACGTAATTCATCATTAGTTTTTCTTTTTAATTTCCACTTCATTGATTGGGCGGTATGTACAGACTCTGCGTCTGTAGGTCCCAACATCATCAATGATGGCCACCACCATCTATTTAATGCATCCTGAGCCATTTCTTTCTGCTCTGGGGTACCATTTGCCAATGTGATCATTATTTCATATCCCTGACGCTGATGAAAACTTTCTTCTTTACATACTCTAATCATTGCTCTTGCATAAGGGCCATAAGAAGTACTACATAGTGGCACTTGATTAATAATTGCCGCACCATCTACCAGCCAGCCAATTGCTCCCATATCTGCCCAGGTAATCGTAGGGTAATTGAATATACTAGAGTATTTTGCTTTACCTGTATGTAATTGTTCATATAGTTCTTCTCTGGAAATTCCTAAAGTCTCACATGCACTATATAAGTATAATCCATGCCCAGCTTCATCCTGAACTTTTGCTAATAAAGCTACTTTACGTCTTAGAGAGGGTGCGCGGGTAATCCAGTTTCCTTCTGGTAGCATTCCTATAATTTCGGAATGTGCGTGCTGAGAAATTTGCCGAATATGAGTTTTTCGGTATTTTTCGGGCATCCAATCTTTGGGTTCAATCTTTTCATCTCTGGCAATTCTTTGCTCAAAGATTTCTTCTAAACTGAGACTCTTCTCAGTCTCATTGTTTTTTATTTCTTTTTCGCTCATAATCCTGGAGTTTTATACATCAAAATCAACCACTACTTTTTCTGTAGTAGGAACTGCCTGGCAGGATAAGACAAGACCTTTTGCAACCTCATCTTCTTCTAATGCATAGTTTATTTTCATTTCTACTGCTCCTTCAACAACCTTGCACTTACATGTACTACACACTCCACCTTTACAGGCAAAGGGCAAATCTGCACCAGAAGCTAAGGCTCCGTCTAAAATATTATCATAATCATCTTCCATTGCAAAATGAAATTCTTTTCCTCCATCAATAATAGTGACTTCGGTTCCATCAAATTTATGTTCAACTACTTTTGCAGCTTTTTTCTTATCTTCTTCAGAAAGACCAGAAAAGAACAGTTCGTAATGAATTTTATCTTTTGATAATCCAGCATTTCCCAACTCATCTCTTATCAAAAAGATCATTTCTTCAGGGCCACAAATAAAACATTCATCTACATTAGAGGTATCAATTATCTTATTGGTAAGCTCCTGTATTTTTTCTGCTGTAAATCTTCCGTTAAGCAATGGTATATCCCGATGCTCTTTTGTTAAAAAATAGAATATCTCTACTCTTCCAAAATACTTATTTCTAAGCGCTTCTATTTCTTCTTTAAAGATAATAGATTTCGCATTCCGATTCAAGTAAAAGAGTTTAAAAGTGCTGTCTGGCTCTGAAGCAAGGTGAGTTTTTAATATCGACAAAACAGGTGTAATACCGCTTCCTGCTGCAAAAACGATATAGTTTTTAGCTTTAGAAGGAGCTACTTCAACAAAAAAGTTACCCATAGGGGGCATTACTTCTATAACATCTCCTTCTTTGAGTACATCATTTGCGAAGTTAGAGAACAATCCTTGATCAATTCGTTTAACTGCCACCTGCCATTTATTTTCAACAGGGCTTGAACACAAGGAATATGAACGTCTTACCTCTTCATCATTTATAAATGCCTTAAGGGTAAGATACTGCCCCTGCTTATATGAAAATGTACTCCTTAGTTCTTCGGGGATATCAAAAGTTATAGATGTACAATCTTTGGTTTCTTTATTTAATTTAGAAACACGAATAGAATAAAAATCAGTCATATCTTATATGTAGCTGTATATTTACAACTCGACAAAACTAACGATTGTTAGTTTTGTACACAAGTAATTATTTATTAATTTTAAAAATCTTTCCAAAATATTAACTACGCAACTCCCTTAAGTAATACAGATACCATATCACGTTTCAGGATATTTGAGTCAATCTCTTTTTGTTTTGGATACCACAAATACAATGTTCTTAGGGTAGAAAGAGTAGAAAAAACCATAATTTCGACATTATAGGGTTTTATCTCTCCTTTTTCTAATCCTTTTTTAACTATATCTCTAAAATTACCTTCATAATCCTGACGCATTTTTTCGAAGTATTGTAGATTACCCTCTTCCAAATGCATCCAGTCATTATTAAGAGAAGCCAAACCATCTGCATTTCTCAAGGTCACATCTATATGCAAATCGATAATATTTTCGAGTTTTTGAATAGTGCTCTCATCAGAAGCTATAATTTTATTCATTCCCACAGTAAATTCTTCTGCAAGTCCAATTATAATAGTAGACAATATCTCCTGTTTTGATTGAATATGATTATATAAACTTGCCGCTTTAATTCCCATAGCTTTTGCCAAATCTCTCATTGTTACTGCACTATACCCTTTTTCTTTAAAAAGAATAGCTGCTGCTTTTATAATTTCTTGTTTTCTACTTTCGGGTTTCATTGACAGGTATATTTATTTTTTTCAAAAAAAAAATTTAATTTCACATAACATATTTTTTTACTATTAAAAACCAGAATTATGATTAAATTGCAATTTAATGGTATTATATTAATCATCATATAAAGAAGTCGTTTAAACTTTTTCAATTCGCTATAAAAATGCTCTTTTTTATTATTTCCCTTCTTTTTATTGCTTTGTAGCACTGCTATGAAATGTAATCCTGAGTGTTCGGGACAATTGATCAAAAAAATAACGACTTCAAAGAATCAAAACTTATGAAATACTTGGCCATCTTTTTGTTATTCCTATCGTTTTCTAATACTAATTCTTGTAATAAGAGTCATAATGTATTAATTAAAAAAGAGGACATAAAAAACCAATCAACACAAAAAACGAAGTTTTTTATCACTACTCTTAACGAGAAAAATATTTCAGAAGAGAAGCTTTATATAATCTTTGATGAAGTATTAAGTTCTGTTTCTGGTTTTTCTGGTTGTAATAAATTTATATCTAAACATACTACTCAAGAAAACAATATTACTTTTGAGTATCCTAGAGCTACAAAAATGTATTGCAAAAAAAGTGCTGCATTAGAAAAAGAATTTTTTAAAACTCTCTCTGAAGTTAAGATCAAGATTCTGAAAGGAGATACTCTAATTCTGAAAGATAATAATAAAGAGCTATTTTTCGGAATAAGATCTAGAGAATAAAACATAGTTCAAATATAGAATTCATTGAAAATTCTTCGATGTAAACAAATAAAAAAACAGGAAATCGTCCCTGATTTAATAGATTTCGTCACAAAAACGTAATCAAGTTCGCTTTTCTTAAATAAAAAAAAGAAATTTGCTGCTTAATTTTTTTAGACTTCCCCTACTTAAGTTTTCTTTAATTTTTATAATTAAAGCTTCATTGTCATACTTTATTAAAAAATAAAAGTGAATAATCAAATATTCATTAAGAAAAACAAAAAAGGACTTTGATATAATTACATTTAGTTTTTTACCATGCTCATACATAAAAAAGACTTTTTAAAACAAATTATATATACCTCTATAATAAAAATATTTAGCAAAAAATATAAAAACTAAACTATATAATTCTATTGCCCAATGATATCTAAAAAAATAAATTATCTTTTTTTAACATTGTTTACACTATTCTTATCTTGCTCAGAAAGCGACTCAGAAACCCCGGATGAAGAACAAAATACTCAAAGCATATCTTTACATATAACAAGTAAAGATGCGCTTATCAATACCAATATAAATTATACGGTAATAACAGACACTAAATTTGATGTTACCGATAAAAGTACATTGTTTGTTGATGGAAAAAAGGTAAGCCTGCCCTATGCCTTATCTAAGTTAGGTAAGCACACCGTATATGCTATATATGAAGGCTTAAAAACAAATGAAGAAACTATAGAAGTACACGATGAATTACAAAATTCGATTCTCCCAGAATTTAAAAAAAGAGCATTAATAGAGGAATATACTGCAACCTGGTGCCCAGCATGTCCCCAACTATATGATTTAACGATTGCCAAAGCAGAAGAAAAGCACAGCAACGCTATGGTAGTAATGGCTATTCATCATGGTAATGACGGGATAAGCAATGATCTTACAGAATCTATGAGAACACATTTCCCATCACCCGCATATGCTTCTATTTTTTTAGAAAGAGAAGAAAAAGGGTTTTTGGCTCTTTTTCATATTGATCTTGAAACCGTTGTTAAAGAACCTGCAAATGTTGCTATTGGTATTGGTTATTCTATTAAAAATGAAGATTTTGATGTTCAGATAGATCTTGAATTTAAAGAAAAACAAACCACTAAAAACAAACTTGCAGTTTATATTCTGGAAAATGGAATTATTAAAGATCAAAAAACGTATGAAAACGGTGAGGCAGCAACCCTCAAAAATTATGAGCACAATCATACATTAAAATATGCTTTAACTGATAAATTAGGAGATCCAATACCTATAACACCAATGAGTAACGATCATAAATATTCTATACGATACAAGAAAAAAATAACTGATTTCCCAGAAATCAACAATTTTTCGAATATAGAAATAGTTGCTGTAGTAACTGATAGCAAGGACAAAGTACTTAATGCACAAAAATTAAAAAAGAAATAAATAACAATGTACAGATCTTATAAGGTTTAGCACGATCCTACTACGCTTAAAACCGTTTTAAATCACACTATAATGAGTTGATGTATTCCCCAATGCATCAGCTCATTATTATTATTATTTTTTTTAACCTCGTTACTCAAAGGTTCTTAATATTACGAATCCTTGATTACTAACTACTGGTATTACATGAGAAAACAAATATTATTACTTCTTTTCTTACTGCTGTTTACAACAGAGTTAACTGCTCAAAATCAACTCCCTGATCTGAAAATAAAAACCCTAAACGATAAGGAGGTAAACATCAAAAAGAAAACAGAAAAGGGAACCTATTTAATTAATTTCTGGGCTACCTGGTGCATCCCTTGCATTAACGAACTAGAACTTCTTTCTGATGTTTATGATGAATGGGGTGATGAATTAAACATAAAAATAATCGCAGTTTCTATCGACGACTCCAGAACACTATCAAAAGTAGCCCCTCTGGTAAATGGAAAAGGATGGGAATTTGACATTTTATCAGATAGTAATCATGATTTAAAAAGAGCTTTAAACATTTCTGGTATTCCTTATACAATTATTGTTAAAAACGGTAAAATCAGATATAAAAATACTGGGTACACCCCTGGTTATGAAGATACCATTTACCAAATCTTAAAAAACATCATTAGTGATTTATAATCCTGTTAGACAATTTAGTCTTACACTAGTAATGATACTGGTTAGCATCTCTGTTAGTTCTCAACAACAAAATCATAGTTTTAGTGGTTATCTTGAGTCTAATGGTCAATGGCACATCGATGACACCAAAACAGATTCTTTTAAAGAAAAAGAACGTTTCAGGTCTAATAACTACTTTGGGGCTCACTATAATTACAAAAATATTAGTACTGGTATCCAAATAGAATCTTATGCACCTAAGAGGTTATTAAATTTCAATCCTGATTTTGACAGAAAAATTGGGATTTCGACATATCACCTTGCCTATACCCATGAAAAAATATCATTAACCGCAGGTTATTTTTATGAACAATTTGGTAGTGGATTAGCTTTGAGAAGCTGGGAAGATCGTCAATTAGGATTAAATAATGCTATTAGAGGAGGGCGAATTGTATTTACCCCTACAAATAATATTTCTATAAAGGCTTTATATGGAAACACAAAAAAAGGATTCGGTGTTTCAAGAGGAGCTATTCTTGGGTTCGATACAACAATTCGAATTACTGATCTTCTCAATTTCAATAAGTTCAACACCTCAATTGGTTTGAGTTATGTTAGCAGATTTCATGAATTAGATCAGGACATTGCAGAATTCAACTCAAAAACTACAGATATCTATTCGTATAGGCTGAATTTTTATAAAAATAAATTCAATACACAAATTGAATATGTAAGAAAAAACAAAGATATGATAAACCATAATACGTTGAGTGAAGATATTGTAATTGCCGACGGAAGTGCCTTACTTATTAATGCAGGATACGGCAGTAATGGTTTAGGAATTAACACTACTTTCAGACGTATCGAAAATATGGGGTTCTACTCAGACAGAATTGTATACGGAAATATATACAACTCAGAACTTATAAATTACATTCCCAGTCTTGCCAAACAACATGATTACTCCTTATCCTCTCTTTATGTATATCAGGCTCAACCCAAAATACATACTTTTCCCAGGTTAAAAATTGGTGAAACAGGATATAGTATCGACATTTATTACAAAATAAAAAAGAAAACATTATTAGGAGGAAAATATGGTACAAAACTAGCTTTTAATTATTCTAAATGGCATGGATTAAAAACATATAACAAGGCAGATAATCGATTTGACAGTAAAGATTTTTTAGGTTTCGGCATAAAATACTACGAAGATATCAATCTGGAAATCAGAAAAAAATGGTCAAAAAAAGTAACCTCTCTATTTACTTATATCAATTCTTTTTACAACAAAAAATATATAGAAGACTCTTATGGCAAGATTAACAGTAATATTCTGGTAGCAGAATCAACTATCAAAATTTCTCCAAAAACAGCAGTTCGATTAGAATTACAGCACTTATGGACCAAAGATGCTACTAGAAACTGGTATGGGGGAACTATCGAACTTAATATATCGCATCATTTAGGTTTTTATGTTACCGACATCTATAATTATGGAAATCCTGATACCAATACTACTGAAAGTCCTGATACCGAAAAAAAAATCCACTACTATAATGCTGGATTAAGTTATACAAAAAAACAACATCGGTTATCTATAAATTATGGAAGACAAAGAGGAGGAATTTCATGTATTGGTGGTATTTGTAGA
>CAKMZM010000057.1 GCA_929200365.1 uncultured Flavobacteriaceae bacterium
TCATTAACTAATCAACCAACAAAAAACACCTTTATAAAGGTGTTTTTTTTATATATTTTTTTCTTTTGCTTTAATCCTAACCAATGGCATTGGTAAAAACGCGTTAGGGATTTCAGTAAAAACCCCATAGCCCATCAATAGGAGACGCTAGGAGTTGTAACGAAAATCTCGACACGATGGGAACCTTTAGAGATGACACAAAGTAGGATTAAGATACTGCTTTAAGCTTTTTAATTGTAGATTTATTTAGCTTCTTTTCGGCATAATCCTTAGTTACTCTAAGCTCTGTTTCTTCACTTTCTGGCAATTCGTACATTGCATCTGTTAAAATTGCTTCACAAAGTGATCTAAGGCCTCTTGCTCCTAATCTATATTCTAGAGCTTTTTCTACAATATATCCTAATGCGCCATCAGTAATTGAAAAACCAATATTATCCATTTCAAACAGCTTTTTATACTGTTTTATAATAGCATTTTTAGGAACCGTTAGAATAGATCGAAGCGTTTCTTCATCTAAAGGATTCATATAAGAGAGTACAGGAAGTCGACCAATAATCTCAGGGATCAATCCAAAATCTTTTAAGTCTTTTGGAATAATATATTGTAGCAGATTATCTTTCTCTATAGCATCTTCACTTTTAGAGGCGCTATAGCCAACCGCTTGCATATTTAATCGCTTCTGGATCATTTTTTCGATTCCATCAAAGGCACCGCCTGCAATAAAAAGAATATTTTCGGTATCTACTTCGATAAATTTTTGATCTGGATGCTTACGCCCACCTTTTGGAGGAACATTTACTACAGTACCTTCTAGTAACTTAAGTAAAGCTTGTTGAACTCCTTCTCCAGAAACATCTCTGGTAATACTAGGGTTGTCACTTTTACGAGCTATTTTATCAATCTCATCGATAAATACAATACCTCGTTGTGCTTTCTCTAGATTGTAATCTGCAGCCTGAAGTAATCGTGTAAGAATACTTTCTACATCTTCACCTACATAACCTGCTTCGGTAAGTACAGTTGCATCTACAATAGCCAATGGAACGTTAAGCATTCTGGCAATGGTTTTAGCCATCAATGTTTTACCTGTACCTGTTTGCCCCACCATAATGATATTACTTTTTTGAATCTCAATATCATCTTCTGTTTGTGGTTGCAATAAACGTTTATAATGATTATATACTGCAACAGACATTACTTTTTTTGTAAACTCTTGTCCTATTACATACTCATCCAAAAATTTCTTTATAGCCATAGGCTTTCGTAACATTAATTCGTTACTAAGCTCACCCGTTTCTTCATCTTTGGCTTCTTCTACCACAATCCCATGTGCCTGAACAATACACCTATCACATATATGGGCATCTAAGCCTGCAATAAGCAAATTAGTTTCTGGCTTCTTTCTTCCACAAAAAGAGCATTCTAAATCTTCTTTAGCCATAGTTACTTAATTTCATTTTCATAAAAATCTCTCCTGTTCTTGTTATCAATACAACAAGTATAAGGGAAAAAACCCTTTATCAACAAGAAAAATCCCATCAATCTCTAGTTAATACTTCATCAATCATTCCGTAGTCAAGAGCTTTATCTGCTTTCATCCAATAATCTCTATCGCTATCCTCATAAACTTTATCGTAGGTTTGCCCAGAGTGTTTGGCAATAATTTTATATAGTTCTTCTTTTAATATCAAAATCTCACGTGCAGTTATTTCTATATCACTTGCTTGCCCTTGAGCCCCACCTAATGGTTGATGAATCATAACACGACTATGAGGTAATCCTGAACGTTTTCCTTTTTGTCCTGCGCATAATAATACAGCTCCCATAGATGCAGCCATACCAGTACATATAGTAGCAACATCTGGTTTTATAAATTGCATCGTATCATAAATCCCAAGACCTGCATAAACACTTCCCCCTGGAGAATTAATATAAATCTGAATATCTTTTGAGGAATCTACACTTTCGAGAAATAATAATTGAGCCTGAATAATATTGGCAACCTGATCATTAATTCCAGTTCCTAAAAATATAATGCGATCCATCATCAACCTTGAGAAAACATCAAAGATTGCAATATTCATTTGGCGTTCTTCTATGATATTAGGAGTCATCCCAGCTGGATACATACTACTAATGATCTGGCCATAATAGTTACTATTAATACCATGATGTTTTGTAGCGTATTTTTCGAATTCTTTTCCGTAATCCATATTTTTCTGAAATTTTTATTGATAAAAAGGGCATTAAACTAAAGATAATTTAACACCCTAAATATAAGTATAATTCCTTAGTAAATCGCAACTTTAATCATTTGTAAACTTCTTTTATAAATTCATCAAAGCTAACTTCTTTTATCTTTAACTTTGCATTTTCTTTATAATAATTAAGTAGTTTTTTACTCATCAACTGTTCAGAGATTCTTTTAACCTCTTCTTCATTTGATAATATTCTTGCTGCAATATCCTCTAGTTCTTTATCTTCTGGAGAATTTTGCCCAAATTGAGCCATTTGTCCTTTAATTAATTCTTTTGCAAAATCTTTCAATTCTTCAAAAGTGACCTGAAGGTTGTTATCATTAATTATTTTTCCTTCGATTAATTGATAACGTAATCCTTTTTCACTTTTTTCAAACTCATCTTTTGCTTGGTCTTCTGTTAAAGGTTCTTCTCCAGTTGCTCTAATCCATTTCTGCAAAAACTCATTAGGGAGATCAAATTTAGTATTCTCCAAAACGTTTTCAGTGATATCATTAAGCAGTCGTTGTTCTGATTGTTGCTCGAATTGGCGTTCGGCATCTTCTTTTATTTTTTCTTTCAGATCAGTAACCGATTTTATAACACCTGCTCCATATAACTTATCAAACAACTCCTGATCTAGATCAGCTAACTCCTGAGTATTTATTTCTGAAACTGTAAAAATCACTTCTATATTAAGGTCTTTTGCCTCATCATGGTTTATTTTTAAAGCACTTATCAAATCGTGATCATCGGCAAATAATCCTTTTGTCTTTAATTTGATAACATCACCTACCTTTGCTCCTACAAATTTATCAAGGTTCTTTTTTCCTTTAATTTTATCTAGCGGAACAGTGAAAGCATTATCGATTTCTTTTTCTTCATTAGTAAAAGTACCAGCTACCAAATCATCTTTTTCTACAATATCTTTAGATATAAGTTTACCATATTGTTTTTGTATTGTATTGATCTGATTGTTGATCATTTTATCGTTTGCTACAATTTTGTAGTGAGTGATTGCTTTTTTACCATTAAGCTTCACTTCAAATTTTGGAGCTAATCCAAGTTCGAACTCGAAAGAGTAATTATCGGTATCCCAGTCAAAATTTTCCTGTTCTTTAGGTAAAGGATTTCCTAATACATCCAGTTTTTCTTCTGTAAGATACTTGTTTAATGCATCCTGTAACAGTTTGTTTACCTCATCTACCAAAACTGCTTTTCCGTATTGTTTTTTAACAAGTCCCATAGGAACATGACCTTTTCTAAAGCCAGGAATGTTAGCATTTTTACGATAATCGCTAAGAATCTTTTCAACCTTATCACTATAGTCTTCTTTAGCGATATCTACGGTTACCACTGCATTTAATTCGTCTAATTGCTCTTTTGAAATATTCATTATCTCTACATTTACTACTAAAAATTGGGTTGCAAAAGTAATACTTTTTTACATCACAACAAATTTTTAACTCCTTGAAAAACAGTAAGCGTTACATTAATTTTTGTCTTTCTTCAAAATAGAATGTAGTATTGATTGAAATACAGACAACAAGACGCTAAAGATCAGTGCCCACAACCAGCCACTTACATTAAATCCTGCGATAAAATAATCTGCCAATAAAATCATTGCCGCATTAATAACTAAAAGAAACAATCCTAAGGTGATTACTGTAGCTGGTAGTGTTAAAATAACCAGCAAAGGTTTCACAATTGTATTCAAAATTGCCAAAACAACGGCAACTATTAATGCGCTAACATAGTTATCGACTCCAACTCCAGGAAGAATTTTAGCTAAAAGAAGCACTGCTAATGCATTTAAAATAAGTTTAAGTATCAAATTCATACCTCAAATATAAACCTTATCTCATTCAATAAAAAAAAGCCTGCTGAAAAAAAGCAGGCTTTTATCTAAGAACATGTTCTAAACATTCTATCTAGTATATTTTCTTAATCAACATCATTACTTAAGGTTACTGTACCATAATCTGCAGGATTAACCCTTGGCAGGTTAGCTCCATAAGTAGTTTCAATAGCATCTAATACCCCATTGGTTACCAAAGCATGACCTCTTGGTGTAGGATGCACCCCATCTAATGAGAATCCACCACCTCTAACAAATTCTGATGTAATCACTCCTCCATCAATAGGAATACCTCCATTTGATACTTGTTCCATATCAGCGGCAGCATCATAATATGCTAAGCCATTCGTTGTTGCAAGACTAGCAATCGTGGTATTAAATGCTGCACGAGCATTTTCTATTGCTGTTTGCTCTGCTGGTATTAACACCCACTTATCTTCTAATGGAAAAGTAACACCATTAACCGCTAATTCTCCTGCTTCTTCCTGAGATAAACCTAAACCAACTAATTCTGCAAACCTAGCTTCATTAAGTTTTCCAATAATACTTGAACTGGTAAGTACTAACAAATCTTCTGCTGTAGCCTGTCTTGCCTGACCATATTGCGCACCAAAAAGAGCTGCTTTTACCGCTCCAAATGTAGGCGTTAAAGCGGCAGTCAATTGTTCTGTTTTATCTTCAAGGGATTCATCTTTAATTACCACAGCGCTTGCTCCTGTAACAGAAAACTCTATTGCTCTCTCTGGAACGCCAATACCAGCAAATGCAAGGTTTAATCCTGCATAGGTAGCATTAAGCGTAGGTATTTGTGATCCAAAACCTGGACTCAAAGGGCTTAATGGTGCGTAAGGAACCGTTGTAAAGAATGGCAAAGAAGTTACACTAGGCAAACTCAACACTACTCCTTTAGCTCCTTTTGCAGTAAGTGCATCAATTAATTGACTATACACATCAGCAAATACAGTAGTATTTGTAATATCATTTGAGCTATATGAAAATGGATCAAGATTAGGCACTTCATTATTATCTGCTCCTACACCACCAGAAGTAGCATAGCTAAGTATATCGTTATTTCCGATCCATAAGCTAAAAAAAGTAGGATCCTGAGCTACAGCATCTCCTATTATAGTTGCTGTTGCAGAAGAAGCAAATCTAGCATAATAAGGATTTGCCGAACCTGTCTGCACTCCAGATACATTACCATATCTTGGCGCAGCCAAATGAAAACTTTTTGCTCCAGGAACTCCCATATTATTGAAAGAACTGGCTAGATTATTCGTGAAGTCAGTTGACGGTACTGCTCCTGTATATGTTGCTGGACCAACTGGCTTACCATCTGCATCAAATACCAACACAAATCTCGGAGGGAAGGTAATAGGATCATTACTAAACCCTCCAGTATTATCAGACATTAATGGTTGTGTAAAATCGCCACCACCTGCAAATGCAAATTGCTTAGATAATATATTAGGATATGAGTTTTCTTGTGCTGTTATATATAATGCTCCATCAGCCAAACCTGCTGTAAGTGAATTTCCTAACGCTACATAGTTACTAAAATCGGCTTCTCCACTTGTGTAGGTTCCTACCTCATCAATCGGAGTATCAAATTCTGGTTCACATGCTACTAATCCTAATACTAGAATTGTTAAATATTTTATATTTTTCCTCATCATCTTTATTACATTTTATAAGTTAAACCAAGTCCAGGAGCAAACACGCTGGATTTATACGTTCCTCCAAAAGACTCTCTACCACCAGTTGAGTTTGTCCCAAAATCATAAGAAGCATCGACTTCTTCAAATCTCAAATAAAAGAATGAAGCATCAATAGCTAACTTAGGTGTTACGGCAAAACTTAAACCACCAGTAAATCCATCAGAGTCATTACGAGGAGTTTCTGGAGCAAAATACCCTGGTTGCACAGGGGTTTCATCACGATAATACCCTGCTCGCAAAGTAATCTTATCAGTTGCCTGATATTGCAAACCAAATCGGTATACCGAAGAATTTTTATAATTACGTGGATTTACCGAACTAGAACCATTACCAAAAGTAAGATCCAACGATTTATATACATTCCAGAATTGTCTATTATAATCAAATGCAAATACCCATTTTTTACATTCATATGAAAGTCCTACAGCAAGCTCTGCTGGTAATGGCAGTTTTGCATTAAAAGTTGTAGTTCCGTTAGCTGGAGTAGCAGAAGAATTAGGGAAGTTCGCAAAAGTAGCCTCTCCTCCTTCAACTTCCATAATAATTTCACTACGATAGTTAAATCCTATATGAAAATCCTCGGTAAAATTAAACATGGCGCCTATACTCCATCCCCAATTGGTAACTCCAGAATCATCAACTGTAATATTAGAACGATTACCTTCGATATCTCTCGTGGTTCTACTAGCATTGCGATTAAAATTGACAGAACCAGTAACATAAATAGGACCTCCACCAATACTAAGGTGATCAGAAACCTTAAATGAAACTACTGGTTGAATATAGATCGCAGCCAATTCAATAGTATTAACCAAATGAGATCCTGCCCAATCAGTTGGCCATGTTACTTGACTTCCAAACGGAGTGTAGACCCCCAAACCAATAGACATCCAGTCATTTACCTTATAGGAACCATATAGATTAAGAGGGGTTCCTAGAGGGCTATCAGTTTCTGAAGAAGTCCCAAATTCTTCATTTTGATATATCACATTTGTAAAAACACCACTTACACCAACACTTACGTTTAATTTATTTTCTAAGTACACAAGACCCGCAGGGTTAAAGAATACCAACTCAGCACTATTCACCACCGCTACTCCTGTATGCCCCATGGAAATCGCTCTTTGTCCTTGTACACTAACTCTATACCCGCCTGCATACGTAACCAAAGTCACCGAGACGAACAGAATAAATAATAAAAGTTTTCTCATAATTAATTTTATTTACTATGTTTAGAAAGAACTTGTCTATTTTTTGTTTGTAAGTAAAAAAAATGACGCTAATCTAAAACAAAAGTTATCCGAAAGCATTATCAAACCACATTATGCTAAAGATATGAAAATCTAGGGGTTAAAATGTAAAATTCGTAGATAACAAAAAGTTTAAATAAGTTCTATATTAAAAATTGATCTCTCAAATTTAATAGAAAATACTGAGTATCCAACGAAATCGTTGAAATATTATGCATACATAGTATTTTTTCTTTATTTTTTGATAAATTCTAACACTTCTTCTAAGAAATTTGTTGGATTTTCGGCATGTAACCAGTGTCCCGAGTCTGAAATTTTCCCAATTATAGAATTAGGAAATTGCTTTTTTATTCTGGTTTTGTCTTCATCCAAAATATAATTAGATTTTTCTCCTTTAAGAAAAAGAGTACGTCCAGAATAAGTATATTGTTCTGGTAGTTCTACTCCTATTTCATGAGCATTTTCAACTAGCACTTTTAAATTTATTCGCAATCCTAACACTCCTTTATCTTTCCAATACAAATTTTTAAGAAGAAACATTCTCACACCTGTATCAGGCACATACATACTTAACTCCTGATCCACTTCTCCTCTGGATTTTAAAACTTCAAAATCCAAAGCACTTAATCCATCTAAAATATCTTGATGATGCAATGGATAATATTTTGGTCCTATATCAGCTATAATTAAATGATCAATCAAACCAGGGTATTTTGATGCAAAAAGCATTACTGTCTTCCCTCCCATAGAATGCCCTAAAATATTACAATTTTGTAAATGATATTCTTTGCAATACATTACTAAATCATCTGCAAGTATATCATAATCAAACTCATTACTATGAGGACTTCTACCATGATTACGTTGATCTATCAAATGAACCTGAAATCCTTGTTCAGAGATTTTCTTTCCAAGTGTCTTCCAGTTATCTCCCATTCCTAAAAACCCATGAAGAATTATAAAAGGCTGTCCTTTGCCAAAAACATTTGCATGTAGCTTCATATCTATAAATTTATTTTAGTCGATGTAAATACATATTAACTACATTCTCTAATCCCAAATATATAGATTCACTTATCAAAGCATGACCAATAGAAACCTCAAGAAGCCCAGGGATATTTTCTTTAAAAAACTTAATATTATCTAAAGAGAGATCATGACCTGCATTAACACCTATACCCAGATCAATTGCCTGTTGTGCACATGTTGAATACGGTTGTATTGCTTTCGAGTTTCCTTTGGCATATTCTGAAGCAAATTCTTCGGTATATAATTCTATTCGATCTGCTCCTGTATTTGCAGCTCCTTCTATCATTTCAGAAACAGGATCTACAAATATTGAAGTTCTGATATGATTACGCTTAAATTCAGCTATTACCTCTTGCAAAAATCCTTCATGTTTTTTTGTATCCCAACCCGCATTACTTGTTATAGCATCCACCGCATCAGGTACCAAAGTAACCTGTGTTGGTTTAACTGCCAGTACCAACTCTATAAACTTAGGGATTGGGTTGCCTTCTATATTATACTCTGTATGTACAATTGGTTTCAGATCATACGCATCCTGATATCGTATATGTCTTTCATCTGGCCTTGGGTGTATTGTAATTCCTTCTCCTCCAAAATTCTGAATATCAGTGGCTACTTGTATCAAATTAGGAGTGTTTCCTCCTCTTGAATTACGTAAAGTTGCAATTTTATTAACATTAACACTTAATTTTGTCATGGTTTTTGATGTCTTTAACTAAAAATGCAAAAATACGAAGTTGAGAACGCCTTGATTGTATATTTTTTGATTATTTTGCATAATATAGCTCTCCAAAAATTATGAAGACGAATTTATATATAGTTAATGAAATAGAACCTCTTGATGTATCTGTCAAGGTAACAGAGGCACAATTGTTGTTCAATGAATTTACCTATACTCATTTCCCCGTTATAAAAGAGAATATATATCTAGGATGTATTTCTGAAGCAGATATTCGATGCTTTGAAACCGACAAAACTCTGGACGCTTATCAATATGCTCTAGAGGGGTTTTATGTTAGGAAAGATGATAATTGGCTAGATATTCTAGAATCTTTTGCACAGAATAATTCTAACATTATGCCAATACTTGATGATAACAATGGCTATTTTGGTTTTTTTGAACTTGGTGATATCATGAACCTTTTTAACGAAACTCCGTTTCTTAGTGAATCTGGTAACATTTTAATAGTCGAAAAGGGAGTTCTGGATTATTCTTTTAGTGAAATTTCGCAAATTGTAGAATCAAATAATGCTAAAGTATTGGGGTTATTTATTTCTAATATGAAAAATGATGTTGCCCAAATAACATTAAAAATTAGTGATAGTGACATTAACAATATTGTACAAACATTTAGAAGATATAGTTACAATATTGTTTCAAAACATCAAGAAGACACATTCTTAACAAACCTAAAAGACAGATCTCAATATTTAGCAAAATATCTTAATATTTAAAGAAATTCACCTAATACAATACTAACACAAATCAAATCATAATGAAGATCGGTATATATGGCCAGTTCTATCATAAAAATTCAGGAATCTACATACAGCAGTTATTAGAGACTCTTGATAAAAATAATGTAGAAGTTGTTATTGAGAAGAATTTTCTTGAATTGATAAATCTTCATGATGAAATAGATAAAACATATTCTCATTTTAGCACTTTTGAAGAATTAGACACATCATATGATCTTTTTTTTAGTATTGGAGGAGATGGTACTATTCTCAAAACGATCACCTATGTAAGAGATTTGGGAATTCCCATAGCTGGTATCAATACTGGAAGACTTGGTTTTTTGGCAACTATTCAAAAAGAAGAAATTAAGGATAGTATAGCACTCATTCTTGATAAAAAATTTTATATATCTTCAAGAAGTCTTATAACTATAGAAACTCTACCTGCAACTGAAGAGTTTGGAGTATTAAACTTTGCAATGAATGAGATTGCAGTAAGCCGAAGAAATACAACCTCTATGATTACAGTACACACAACTCTTAACAATGAATTTCTTACTTCGTATTGGGCAGATGGTTTAATTGTTTCTACCCCTACTGGCTCTACAGGATATTCGTTAAGTTGTGGCGGACCTGTAATGATGCCTGATGCAGAAAGTATGATTCTCACTCCAATTGCCCCACACAATCTTAATGTTAGACCTCTTGTCATACCAGATAGTCAAGAAATCAAATTACAAGTCTCAGGAAGAGAAGATACTTATTTAATTTCTTTAGACTCAAGAGTACATACATTACCTAATGAGGCCACAGTAGTTATTAAAAAAGCTCCGTTCAAAATTAATATGGTGGTTCTGCACAATGATAGCTTTCTAAAAACCTTACGAAAAAAGATGCTTTGGGGAGAAGATAAACGCAATTGAACAATAAAATGTGCTAAAAAGTGTTTTTTATTCATACTATTTTACTCAAATTCTTGTGTACTAAAGTTAATTGTTATATTTGCAAACTTTTGAAAATCTATGAGATACTTAGCATCACTTATAATTGTTGTATTTTTTGTACAACCAATCGCATCACAAACTTATGAAGTAGGTTTGATGGCCGGAGGAGCTAACTATATAGGGGATGTAGGATCTACATACTACATTTTACCTAATAATGTCGCTTTTGGAGCTATCGGAAAATGGAATCGAAGCAAACGGCATGCTTTTAGAGCTTCTTTTTTATACGCAAAACTAGGCGCTAATGACGACAAAGGAGATGACAGAAGAAAAGAAAGAGGATTTAGTTTTAGCAATTCTGTAAAAGAAATATCGCTAGGAATGGAATTTAATTTCTGGGATTGGTATCTTTACGACGGAGAATCCCAATTTACCCCCTATCTATATACAGGAATCACCGCATTTAACTATGGTGCATTAGCTATTGATGCGAATAATCGAATCGATGCGTATGCCGATAAATGGAGTTTTGCAATCCCAATGGTCTTAGGGATAAAAAAAACATTAGGTGAAAATTTTGTGTTTGGTGCAGAAATAGGTGCCAGATACACATTTACTGACAACCTAGATGGTAGTAATCCTAACGATAGGTATGGTTCGGGATTTGGTAATTTAAATAACAATGACTGGTATGTCTTTACAGGTATAACAATATCGTACACCTGGGGTAGAATACCGTGTTTTTGTGCTTTCTAAAAATGATTGATAAAAAACAATTAAACACTAACATTCCTCAACACGTTGCCATTATTATGGATGGCAATGGGCGATGGGCAAAAAAGAAAGGCTTTTTTAGAGCTGTTGGTCACGAAAACGGAACTAAGGCTGTAAAAGAAGCTGTAGAAAGCAGTGCCGAAATAGGCATTAAATATCTCACACTATATGCTTTTTCTACAGAAAACTGGAATAGGCCAAAACTTGAAGTAGATACCTTAATGAAATTATTAGTAAACTCATTAAAAAAGGAAATCAAAACACTTAAAGAAAACAATATTAAACTTAATGCTATTGGAAATCTAGAGTTACTTCCCAAAAAAGCAAGAGTAGAGCTTTTAGAAGTTATTGAAAAAACCAAATCCAATACACATATGACGCTTACCCTTGCTCTTAGCTATGGAAGCAGAGAAGAGCTAATAAAAACTGTCAAAGAAATAAGTATTAAAGTTAAAAATGGTGTAATTTCGCCACATCTTATAAATGAATCAGTCATTAATGAGCATTTGTACACAAAAAACCTGCCAGATGTAGACTTATTGATACGTACCAGTGGGGAACAACGTATCAGTAATTTTTTACTGTGGCAAATTGCGTATGCAGAATTATATTTTACAGAAATTTTATGGCCAGACTTTAAAAAAGCCAATTTATACGAGGCCATATTCAATTATCAAAAAAGAGAAAGAAGATTTGGAAAAACTAGTGAGCAGCTCAGTTAAAGAAATGACAAAAAAACTACCTATTACGTATTTTACGTTACTTATCTTATTAATATCAACATCACTTTCTGCACAAAAATTATCTGGTGCTAATGGGAAAGAGTATATTATTGGAGATATTAAAGTTACAGGAATTACCAGCTATAATGAAAATACAGTAATTACTTTTACTGGTCTTAAAAAAGGAGAACGTATTTTTCTTCCAGGAGATCGCATAAGTAAGGTCATCAAAAAATTATGGAATCTCGAATTATTTAGTGATATTAACTTTTACATTAGCAATGTAGAAGGAGACGTTGCTGATCTCGAAATTAACATACAAGAAGTATCTGAATTAAACGAAGCCCGTATTGAAGGAGTCAAAAAACGTAAAGCCGAAGAGTTAATTAAGGATAATGGATTAATTAAAGGTGTCAAGGTTACAGAAAATCTAATCACTACAACTCGTAACTTTATTACCAATAAATATAAAAAAGACGGATTTCTAAATACCAAAGTTACTCTTAATACCATTCCTGTCAAAGATACTGTAGCCAGTAATAAAGTAAATATGGTTGTCCTGATCGACAAAGGAGACAGAGTTAAAGTTGATAAAATCAACATAGAAGGAAATGAAAAACTTTCTGATGCTAAGGTGCGCAGAGCAATGAAAAACACCAAACGCAAGAAATTTTTAAGATTCTGGAAACGATCAAAGTATATCAAAACTGATTATGAAGAAGACAAGGATAATATCATTACAAAATATAAAGAAAAAGGATATCGAGATGCTCGTATAACCTCTGATAGCTTGATTGTTGAAGATGACAATAGTGTATCACTTCATCTTAATCTTGAAGAAGGTAATAAATATTATTTTGGTAACATTACATTTCTGGGCAATAGTGTATATACAGATCGTCAATTAGCTCGCCAACTTGTTATTAAAAAAGGAGATGTGTATAATGGTATTCTCTTAGAAAAACAAATTGCTGATGGCAGCAAGCCTGATGCTGATGATCTTACTAATTTATATCAAAACAATGGATATTTATTTTCTTCTATTGATGCAGTAGAAACAAAAGTATACAATGATACTCTTGATTTTGAAATTAGAATTCGCGAAGGAAAACTAACCTATTTTGATCACATTACCGTTACCGGAAATGATAAAACAAACGATCACGTAATCTATAGAACCCTTAGAACCAAACCAGGTCAACGCTATAGTAAAGATCTTGTTGTAAGAACAGTTCGAGAACTAGGGCAATTAGGATTCTTTGATCCAGAGCAATTAGAACCTCAATTTCAAAATGCAAACCCGCAAGCAGGTACCATTGACATTAACTACCCAGTAGTAGAAAAAGGATCCAGCCAAATTGAGCTTCAAGGTGGTTTTGGAGGTGGTGGTTTTGTAGGAACACTAGGATTAGCTTTTAGCAATTTTTCGATGCGTAACATCTTTAATAAGGAATCTTATAGCCCCCTACCCATGGGAGATGGTCAAACGCTTAGAATCAGAGCTCAAGCCAGTAAATTCTTTCAAACTTATAGCCTTTCATTTGTAGAACCATGGCTAGGCGGTAAAAGACCGTATCAGCTCTCTACATCATTTTCTCATACTATCCAGTTTCTACAAAGAGCCAGAAGACAAGTCGATTTAGATAGTAAATTCCTTATTACAGGAGGATCAATCGGTATTGCCAAAAGACTAAATTGGCCAGATAATTACTTTACATTGTCTCAAGCCATTAGCATAAGACATTATAATCTTAAAAATTATAATACCCGGTTATTTACTTTTGGTAATGGATCTTCTAATGATTTATCTTACACTATTGGTATTAATAGAAATAACACTACTATAAACCCAATTTTTCCAACAGGAGGATCAGAATTTAATCTTGTTGCCAAACTTTCTGTACCCTACTCTCTTTTTGATGGGGTAGATTATAGCGAATTAAAAGATCGTAGAGATGCTTTAGAAGAAGAAAGAAGTAATCTAAGCAATACAAGCCCTACAAATCCAAGAGGTACTGAAATAGCTACAGAGATTGGAGAAATCGATCAGGAACGTTTTAAATGGCTGGAATACTATAAACTTAAATTTGATGGCACCTGGTATACAAGTTTGGTTAATGTAGGAAAAAAACCTTTGGTACTAAAAACAAAGGCTGAATATGGTTTTTTAGGTGCATATAATAATAAAAGAGGCAATATTCCTTTTGAACGTTTTTTCTTGGGAGGAGATGGATTAGGAGCTACAAGTCTTGATGGTCGTGAGGTTGTTTCGTTAAGAGGATACCCAAATCAATCTATTACACCTCAAAGTAGAACTAATAATCAAGATTTTGATGCCGATGGGGCAACAATTTATAACAAATATTCGTTAGAGCTTCGTTATCCTATAACACTAAAACCAGCAGCATCGATATATGTGTTAGGATTTTTGGAAGGTGGAGCTTCGTATGATAGCTTTAAAAATTTTAATCCTTTTCAATTAAGTCGTTCTTCTGGAGTAGGTTTACGTATCTTTATGCCAGCATTTGGATTATTAGGCATTGATTTTGGGTATGGTTTTGATCCCGTTCCGGGAGCAAATCAGGCTCATGGGTGGGACACCCATTTTATTATAGGACAACAATTTTAGTTTTGGCACGATTATTTCTATATACACACAAAAGTTATGAAAACAAAGGGTCTTTTACTAGTTGCAACAGTCAGTTGGTTATTTTTCACAAACGCAGTACATGCACAGAAAGGTATTAGGATTGGCTATATCGATATGAGCTATATTCTGGAAAACGTTCCAGAATACAATGAAGCTTCTTCTGAACTTGAAACCAAAGTACAAAAATGGAAAGTTGAAATAGAAGCCGAACTCAAGGATGTTGAAGAAATGCGTAAGGATCTCAATAATGAAAGAGTCTTACTTACCAAAGAACTGATTGAAGAAAGAGAAGAAGATATCTTTTTTAAAGAAAAAGAAATATTAGAATATCAACAAAAACGATTTGGACCTAATGGAGATCTTTTTATTCAGAAAAAAAGATTAGTTCAACCCATACAAGATCAGGTTTTTGTAGCAGTTCAGGAAATTGCAAAAAACAAAAAGTATGATTTTATATTTGATAAATCAGCAGATCTTGTGATGCTCTATTCTGCAGATCGATTTGATATAAGTGATCAGGTATTGCTTAGAATAAACAGAGCTTCAAAAAGAAAGCAACTTAATAGCAAGAAAGATAAAAAAGCCCTTGAAAGAGCAGAAAAAAGAAATGTAGAACAAGAAACAGAAATATCAGATAGAGAAAGAGCAGCGCAAAAAAGATTGTCAGAAAGAGAACAACTTCTTGCAGAACGCAAAGCGCAAAGAGATTCTATTAGAGCTGTAAAAAAGAAAGAATTTGAAGAAAGAAGAGCTAAATTATTAGAATCCCAGAAAAGAAAAAAAGATTCTATAAATACATTAAAAACTCAGAAAGAAAATCTAAAAAATAATGACTCATCGTCTGATAATGATAATAGAAAAGACGATGGTAACAGTTAATTTTTTATAAATTTATAACACCCTTTAATATTACTTACAAATGAAACAATTTAGAACATTACTAGTAGCCATTGCACTTATCATAGGATCCTCAAGTTTTATGAATGCTCAATCAAAAGTAGCACATATCGCATCACAGGAGCTTGTAGAAGCAATGCCTGCTTTTAAAGCTGCAAAAGGTGAAATCGAAAAATTGAATAAGACTTATGATGCAGAAATCAGAAATATGGTGTTAGAGTTGCAAAACACTATTAAAAAATATTCTCAAGAAGCTGAAACTAAGACGGATGAAGATAATTTAAAAAGACAGCAAGAAGTACAGGCTACAGAGAAAAGTATCAACGATTATAGAACAAATGCACTTCAGGATCTTCAGAAAAAAGAGATCGAATTAATGAAGCCGATCTATGAAAAAGCACGTACATCTATCCAAAAGGTAGCAAGAGCACAAGGTTTTCAATATGTACTAGATTCTACTACAGGAACTGGAGTAATTATGGCAGATGGTAAAAACCTAATGGCAGATGTGAAAAAAGATCTAGGTATCTAACAATTTTACTATAATTTTTCTAAGCACATGACAAAAAATTAGGGTAAATATTTAAGTAATTGATTATTAAAACATTATTAAATTGTTGTTCTACAGACCTCACAGGTCTTGATAAACTATAAAATTATTAGGCGTATTACTATACTATTCACAGTTAATTTTTGTCATGTACTAAAATAATTTTTAATAAAAATAAAAAAACAGCAGGATGTCATCTTGCTGTTTTTTTATTTTTGGGATAAACAATTATCCATTATGCAAAATCAACCTATTGGTATATTTGACTCTGGTATCGGTGGAACAACAATCTGGAAAGAAATCAGCTCTCTATTACCTTATGAAGATACTATCTTTCTAGCTGATAGCAAATATGCACCTTATGGTAAACGTAGTAAAGAAGATATTATCACATTAAGTGTTAAAAATACCGAAAAACTTCTAGCGCTAAATTGTAAAATCATCGTGGTTGCATGCAATACTGCAACTACAAATGCCATAAAAGTGCTACGATCTGCTTATAACATACCGATTATTGGTATTGAGCCAGCCATAAAACCAGCTGCAATCCAAACCAAAACCAAAAAAATAGGGATACTTGCAACAAAAGGTACTTTGTCTAGTGAATTATTTATCAAAACATCTGATTTATATACTCAAAATATTGAAGTCATTGAAGTTATTGGTACAGGATTGGTAGAACTTATTGAAAAAGGTAAGGTAGATACCGATGAAATGTATATGCTGCTCTACTCTTATATTGCTCCTATGCTTGACAAAAACATAGATCATCTTGTTTTAGGATGCACGCATTACCCTTATCTGACTCCTATCTTAAAAAAAATACTTTCTAATCAAGTTACAATTATCGATTCTGGAAAAGCTATCGCCCGACAAACCAAAACAGTGCTAATCGAGAATAATCTGCTAAACCCTAAATTTAAAATAGGGCAACATATTTTATATACTAATGGTAATATAAATCTACTAAAAGATATATTATCTAAAATCCCTGTTGCACATATAGTAAAAACTTTGGATTTTTAAGGTCTTATACACTTTATCTTTGCTCAAACAACAGTCTTTTTATTAAGTCAAGTGTACTGTACCAAATAAGTCGTGCTTATTTTTGCTTAAAACGATGCAAAAAAAATTGCATAGCTTTAGTTTTTTATAAAAGTATAAAGCAAAACTTGGTTTGACTAAAGTATACTAAAATAAAGAAGTTTTGAAAAAATGCTAACCTTACCTATTTACACATAATTTGAAATGAAAAGATAATTTTTTATCGAACAACAATACTTCTTATTAAACAACCCTCATTAATATAATGAGACTATTTTATTCAATATCTATTAGAAGCTCAGAGACGGTCATATTGTGAATATCTGCAATCATAAACAGACTATCTATGGTATAATTAAGACCCTCTTCCCATCGCCAGACACTTTTGTTTTCGAGATTATGATCTATCGCAAATTTTGAGTAGCTAGTATAGCCTGCATTGATTCGTAATTCTTTAATGCGTTTTCCTATCGCTTTATGTCTTTGTTTCTCTTGATTAGAAGCCATAAAACAAAAATCCTGTTAAATAAGGAAAAACAATACGTCATAAAAGCCTATATTTTATTATATTGTACTAACAAAAACAGAATCCTTAAATCCCAAATTCTCAATAGAGATTTAATAGATACCACAATGTTATGGAAATAGAAGAAGATCAGCAACATTATCAATTCACATTAGATATATTGAAAGCTCTTCACTTGGAGTCTACGTCTTTTTTTGATGATCTTATGAATGATGCCCCTTATGAAGTTCAGGTATATAAATGGATTGATAAACTATACAAGCAGAATAAATCAATAGACGAAGCAATAGAACTGATTCATCGAGTCAGACGATTCTTTATACTCTAAAAAACTATATCCCCAAAACCAAAACGATTATATATCAACCTCAATGCCTGCTTATGCTTACTACCGATTTTAGAAAAATGAAAGATGAAGAAAAACATATAGTGATTACTCGACTTGCTATTCATACACATGTTACAAAAGAAATGTTGATGGATGTGCTATTAGAAATGAATCCTGCATTACGCATAGAAGATAATAAGGTATGGATTTCAAGGTATACACTAGAAAGATTACATAAAAAAATACGAAAATATGATACAAACAAACCAATATAAAATTATAGCAATACTAAAGCTTTCGCCTATAGATGAGGGATTTTCTCTCACTCCCCAATAAAAACATTAATCAATTATAAC
>CAKMZM010000058.1 GCA_929200365.1 uncultured Flavobacteriaceae bacterium
AATGTCACCACTAGGTAATGCTACGGCAGCAGAATGTGCCGATTATACCATTACACTATTTTCTGATCTGACTAAAAAAGTAACTCTTCAGAATTTATATCACGACGGAGGCTTTTCTAATATGGGAGTAAGCCAGTTAGTAATGGATAAATTTGTAGAAGAAAAATAAAGAATTTATAAAAAACTACTATGAATTAGTATAAAATCCCATTCTTCATTAGCAATGGGATTTTTTGTTGATTACCTTTGGTAAGGAGTAATATAAACTCTATTGAATGAAAATTAGTTATATAAAAGATAAACACTTTCTTGGATTATCAAATTTGATAGGAAAACCACTTAGCAGTATTCAATATATAGAATGGAATGATTTAATAGAACCCAGTTCTCCAATTGCTTTTGAGTTTGAACATGATTGGCTGGAGGTATCTACGGATAATTATAATTCATTAAATTTAACTTGGAGTGAATTGAATTTCAATTCACTGCCTAGAAGATATACTAATGGTGAAAATTTGAAATGGGTTAAAGATAAATTAGTTACTAGCGTAGATATAACTCACTCAAAAAAAGAATCTGAATACTCAAAAAGTATAATAGGGAAGAAGCTTAGAAGTATTGAACTCATATCAGATGAAATAGAAGATTTTGTTTCCATCATTTTAATATTTGATGAAAGTGTTCTAACCATAGAAAATAGAGATGAAATATTCATAAAAAACAAACTCCCGCCTTTTTATGAACAACAAAAGAGTAATAGAATACAAATACTATAAAGCACTTAACAAAAATAAACACCATTAATGAACGAGTTTATTTAGAACGACGATATGGAAATATACTTCTCCTTTATTGTACCTGTATATAACAGACCAAATGAGATCAAAGAACTGCTGGATAGTATGGCAGTTATGGATTATGCCAAACCTTATGAAGTTGTAATTGTAGAAGACGGATCATCTGATACGTCTGAGAAGGTTATTGAAGATTTTGTAGATAGGCTAACTATAAGTTATTACCAAAAGCCAAATACAGGTCCAGGAGATTCACGTAACTATGGTATGCATAAGGCGAGAGGTAACTACTTTATTATTCTCGATAGCGATGTATTGTTGCCAAAAGAGTATTTGTCTAAAGTAGAGAATTTTTTATCTAATATTTTTGTGCATTGTTATGGAGGACCTGATGATGCTCATCAAAGTTTTTCTAATCTTCAGAAAGCGATAAGTTATAGTATGACATCATATTTAACTACTGGCGGAATTAGAGGGCGCAAAAATACATTAGGTAAATTTCAACCACGTAGTTTTAATATGGGATTGTCAAAAGAAGCTTTTCAGGCTTCAGGTGGCTTCGGAAATATACATCCAGGAGAAGACCCAGATCTTACTATAAGATTATGGAAATTAGGATATGATACTACATTCATTTCTGATGCCAAAGTGTTTCATAAAAGAAGAATTTCCTGGAGAAAATTTTATATCCAAGTGAATAAGTTCGGATTAGTACGACCTATTTTAAACCGATGGCATCCAGATACAGCCAAAATTACATATTGGTTTCCTACCTTATTTTTGATATATATGGTGTTCTCTCTAGTAGCTGTACTTTTAGGGTGGTGGTATTTTATTATTATTTTAGGAGTATATTTAGGACTTGTTTTTCTAGGAGCCACTCTAGAATATAAGAATGTATCTATAGGTGTACAATCTATTTTGGCTGTTTTAATACAGTTTTATGGATACGGAAAAGGATTCCTAAAATCTTATTATTATATTCATCTGTTGAAAAAAATACCCGAAAAACAATTCAAGAAATTGTTTTTTTTAAAGTAATTTGTATGTCAGATAGAAAAGAGAATAGATTTTCTTTAAAAAGAAGTAATGTAAAAACTTTTTTGTTTTTTCTACTATTCACTTCAATCTTGTGGTTGTTTATACAATTCTCTAAAAATTATACGCAAGAAGTAGAGATAGCAATTCGGTATACCAATATACCACAAGACAAAATTTTTAATGAGAAGAGTGACCAAACATTAAGGATGGTTCTTAACGGAAATGGTTTTAGATTAATGAATCATAACTGGAGTAAACCTACATTACAATTTAATGTAGAAGATGCCGTTATTAATAATAAGGATGAATATTATTTTCATGTTGATAAAGAATCTTCAGCATTAAAAAATAAATTAGAGTTTAAAGGAAGAGTTTTATCTGTACAAAAAGATACCTTACGATTAAAACTAGATCATAATCTAGAAAAAAAGATTCCCGTTAAGATATCTCAGAAGATTCAGTATGCTATTGGATATGGTAGCGATAAAGGGGTAGTAGTTTCTCCTGATTCTATAATGATTAGTGGTCCTTCACAAATTATAGATACAATACAATATATCACAACAGAAAACCTAACCTTAGAAGGGTTAAACGTTAACTATACTTCCAAATTGGATATAAATGTTAAAGAAATACCATCTGTTATTACTATAACTCCTACACAAGTAGAAGCCAATGTTTTGGTAAGTAAATTTACAGAAGGAGATCAAAAAATTCCGATAACATTAAATAATATACCAGAAGGAGTAGAGATTAAGATTTTTCCGCAAGAAATTTCAGTTATATATAGAGTAGGGCTAGATAAGTATAATGAGATAAGCCCCAGAGATTTCATGATAGTGGCAGATTATGCCAAAGCATCAGAAGAAAGTTTATTTTTAACTTTAGAGCTAGTAAATAAACCAGAATATATTCATGATGTACGTTTGCAAACGAAACAAGTTCAATTTGTAGTACTCAAATAAAATGAAGTATGAAAGTTGTAGGTCTAACAGGGGGGATAGGTAGTGGTAAATCTACAGTAGCCAAGATATTTGAGCAACTAGGGGTTGCTGTTTATATAGCTGATTCTGAGGCAAAAAAACTTATGAATGAAGATGAATCAGTAAAAAAACAGATTATTGAATTATTGGGAAATGATTCCTATATAAAAGGAAAGTTAAATAGAGATTATATAGCAAATGTAGTTTTTAATGACTCCTCAAAATTACTTCAGTTAAATGCAATTGTTCATCCTGCTGTGGCAAATCATTTTGAGTGTTGGAAAAGTAATCAAAAAGGAAATTATGTAGTAAAAGAAACAGCTATACTTTTTGAAAATGAAGGTCATAAACAATGTGATTATACAATTCTTGTATCGGCACCAATAGAAACAAGAATTCAACGAATCTTAAAAAGAGATAAAACGACTAGAGAGGATATATTATCTAGGATGAATAATCAATGGGAAGATGCTTTAAAAATTCCATTAGCCGATTTTGTAATATATAACAAAAACATTAAAAGTGTTGAAAATCAGATACATAAAATTCATAAAAAGATATCCCTATAAAGTGCCTGTAATCCGAATCTTTCATTTTGTTAACATTTGGTTAAACCCTAAAGTAGCTAAATGTTAAAGTCTTACTTTTGAGTTATGAATAAAAGGTTATTCGTGTTGCTAATAACCCTGATGAGTTTATCATTAATTGGGATTATTTTTGTTCAGGGATATTGGATTAATAATACTGTAGAAAATAATGAAGAACAGTTTTCTTTTAATGCAAAACAGATACTGATCTCTGTATCTAATAGAATTCAATACAGAGAGTTTGAAGAAATGTTTATTCCATTACAAGAAATTTTGGATAGCATAGAAGAACCTGATAACAAGACGATACGTCAACTTTTAAATGTTAGTATCGATAATACGACAAAATCGTTTGCCCATACAGGTGGTATTTTAGAAGAAGATTATAAGTTGTTTTCGTCTTTTATAAATTTAAATATTGATACAGTTCGGTTAAAAAATATTTTAAATCGTAATACCGATTCTGCTTCACAAGATGATAAAAGTGATTTTGTAAAGCATAATTCTAAATCCAAACTAGAGAGAATACGTGGTTTAACAGATCTCCAGAGAATGGATTATGAAATAGTGATAGGAGAAATAGCCAGTTTTATACCAATACATAGAAGAGTTCAAAAAAAAGAAATAAACTATCTATTAAGGAAAGAACTGGAAGAGAGAGATATAAAAGTAGACTTTGAATATGCTATTTACAGTAATGCATTAGCGACCAAAGTACGTTCTGATGATTTTAGTTTGGATTACCCAACAACAACATATGCAATACCACTTTTTGTAAATGATGAAGGGGTAAGTGAGTATCAATTATATGTTAATTTTACTGGGAAAAAACAATATGTGCTTTCTTCCATTAAAGGAATGGCCATATTGTCTATAATATTTACATTAATTATTGTAGTTGCCTATTCTAGTGCTTTATCACAATTGATGCAGCAACGGCAGATATCACAAATTAAAACAGATTTTATTAATAATATGACGCATGAACTTAAAACTCCTATTGCTACTATTAATTTGGCATTAGATTCTATAAAGAATCCAAAAACAAGAAGCGATCCAGAGAAAGTACAGCGTTATATGAATATGATACGTGAAGAGAATAAAAGAATGCATGCACAAGTAGAAAATGTGTTAAGAATATCTCAGTTAGAGAAAAATGAACTTAACATAAAAAAAGAAAGACAAGAGTTGCATGATATTATTGAAGAAGCAATTACCCATATATCTTTGATTGTAGAAAATAGAGATGGGTATGTAAAAATGCATTTAGGAGCACTTAAAACAACGATATTGGCCAATGATGATCATTTGACTAGTGTAATTGTAAATATTCTGGATAATGCGATAAAGTATTCAGAAGATGAACCTAAAATAGATTTATATACAGAAAATGTAAAAAATAGTATTGTTCTTAAAATTCGTGATCAAGGAATAGGAATGAGTAAAGTAGCGCAGAAAAAGATTTTCGAAAGGTTCTTTAGAGAACATACAGGAGATCTTCATAATGTAAAAGGACACGGGTTAGGGCTAACATACGTAAAGAGAATTATGGATGATCATCATGGTCAAATATGGGTGGAGAGTGAAAGGGGAAAAGGCTCCACATTTATAATTAAATTACCGTTAATATCTTAAAATATGGAAACAGAAAACAAAAAGATTTTGCTTGTAGAAGATGATCCAAACTTTGGAACAGTATTAAAGGATTATCTAGTAATGAATGATTATGATGTTGTGCATGCTAAAAATGGTATGGAAGGCTTCGAAAAATTCAAAAAAGACGATTATGATATGTGTATTCTAGATGTCATGATGCCTTATAAAGATGGATTTACATTGGCAAAGGAAATTAGAGAAAAAAATGAAGAAATTCCTATCATCTTTTTAACTGCAAAAGCAATGAAAGAAGATGTATTAAAAGGATACAAAGTAGGAGCAGATGACTATCTTAATAAACCTTTTGATAGTGAGGTATTGTTGATGAAAATACAAGCTATTATGCAACGTAAAAGTACAGAATCTGTTGCCGATAGTAAACAGTTTGAGTTTAATATTGGAAGTTTTCATCTTAATTCTAAACTTCGTTTTTTAACGTTTAAAGAAGAAAATCCTATTAAACTTTCTCCGAAAGAGAATGAATTACTTCGTTTGCTATCATTACACCTTAATGATTTAATGCCTAGAGAATTAGCATTAACAAAAATATGGAGAGATGATAATTATTTTACTTCTCGTAGTATGGATGTATATATCGCTAAACTTAGAAAATATTTAAAGAAAGATGGAAACGTTGAAATTCTTAATATTCATGGAGAAGGATTTAGATTAGTCGTAAGAAACGAAGAATCGTAGGAGTAGTAAACGGTAACAGGCTTTTATAGTTCACTATGTATATATATGTCATAGTGAGCTTTTTTTTATATAATTTGTAATAGATTGTATATCTTCTTTGTAATCATACCATTGAATTTCTAAATCTTTCTTGAACCAGGTAATTTGCCTTTTGGCAAAACGTCTGGTGTTTTTTTTGATTTCAGAAAGAGCGAAATCCAAATCCCATTCTTTATCCAAATGTTTAAAAATTTCTTTATACCCTACAGTATTTAGTGCATTTAATGATTTATAAGGATAAAGGTTTTTTACTTCATCCAGTAGACCTGCTTCAACCATTAGTTCTACACGTTGGTTTATTCTATCATAAATAATTTGCCTCGCTGCAGTAATTCCAACTTTAATTATATTAAAAGGTCGTTTCTTTCGTGGTTTAGTAAGAAATGAAGAATAAGACTCTCCACTACCAATACATACCTCTAGAGCTCTCATAACCCTGTGTGTATTATTTAGGTCTACTTTTTCATAATATAATGGATCTAAGGCCTTTAATTGTTGCTGCAAATTTTCGATTCCTTTGTCGTCATATTCTTTTTGAAGTTGCTGTCTAATAGCTATATCTATTTCAGGGAAAAAATCCAATCCTTTAGTTATTGCATCAATATAGAGTCCAGAACCACCCACAAGGATAGCATAGTCATTATTTTTGAATAAATTATTAATTATATCTAGAGCATCTTTCTCAAAATCACCAACACTATATTCATTATTAATACTCATATGTTGAATACAATGATGTCGGGCTTGTTTTAATTCATCGGGAGATGGAGCTGCTGTGCCAATACTCATTTCTTTATAAAACTGTCTGCTATCTGCAGAAATAATTTCGCAATCAAAATACTTCGCAAGTTCAATACTTAAGCTAGTTTTGCCTATAGCAGTTGGGCCAACAACTACAATTAGATTTTTATTCATTCTCATTGTGTAAATTCTCTCCGCATTTATGACAGAATTTGGCATTATCTCGATGCTCACTTTCACTACAGTGACTACAGGATTGAGTATTTAGATGTACCTTATTAGATTGATGATGTGTATATTCGGCACTTACAATACCAGTAGGAACAGCAATAATACCATATCCCATAATCATAATAATAGCTGCAAGAAATTGTCCTAATGGAGTAACTGGGGCAATATCACCATAACCAACAGTGGTTAGCGTAACAATACACCAATATACGCTTATTGGTATATTTTTAAAACCACTTTCTTCTCCTTCTATAATATACATTACTGTACCCATAATGATACATAACACTAATACAGCAAATAGAAATACCAGTATCTTGGCTCTGCTATCTCTTATAGCTTTGACCAATCTGTTAGACTCACCAATATATCTTGAGATTTTTAAAATTCTAAAAACCCGAAGTAATCTTAATGCTCTAACAGCTAATAGTGCGCTACTACCTGTTATAAAAAATGATAGGTATAATGGTAAGGTAGATAAAAGATCAATAACCCCATAAAAACTAAAAATATATGAAGTTGGTTTTTTTATAGAAATAATGCGGGCGATATATTCAAAAGTAAAAAATATTGTAATAATCCATTCTGCGTAATATAATAATGTATATGTTTTAATAGGTAATCCTTTTACGCTTTCAAACATCACAAAAACGATACTCAGTACTATTAAAATAAGAAGAATTACATCGAATAACTTTCCTATTGGAGTGTCGGCTTCATAAATGATGTCGTGTAATCGGTTTTTCCAGTTTTTGTGAGATAAATTATTGTTCAAATTTCTTGATTTTGAATAAAAATAGTAAAACTTTAATATTAAATTTTAGGAATGGGAATAATCCTTAATCTTTTATGTGTACGCACATAGCTCTGGATAATGTGTTGAGCATCTCTGTTATGAGTCATTGGAGTAATAATAGAACGTAAAACTTCTATATTAGTGATTTGATGGTTTAGATTAAAATACCCTATGCCTTTAAATTTTCCTTCTTCAATCAATATTACACTTTGTTCGTCAATATCTCTTCCTCGATCTACAATAATCATATCCTGACTTTGAAAAGAAATATTAAAAATAAGTTTTTGTGCCCGAATATTGTATTTTTCTGTAGATTCATTATAAATACAAGCGCCATGACACTGCTTTATAGTATAGTTAAAACAATTACTTTCCCCATTATCCAGACCCATTAATTTTTGACATAAATTATACTCTTCTGCCCACCGATGCATATAGGTTTTGGCTTGTTGTTTATTAGAAAAAGTAGTGATGCTTATTTTACGATGATCTGCTTTTTGAACTTTGAAATTTATATACCCATTATCATCTGTAAATTGGTACAATGCCTGATCAAATTTTGTTTTACGCAGTGCTCTATTGTATTTTGGTTTGTTACGTTTTATCTCTTCACTTTCTTTTAGCAATGCTAATAGCTCACTTCCTGTATTTTCATAAGTTACACTAACAACTTCTTCCTGTATTTTTTTAGATTTTCTATTCTCGTTTGTGAAATGTTGATTAAGCCTTTTTTTTATATTTTTACTTTTACCAATATATATAATAGTCCCATCTTCGCGGTGCATGTAATATACTCCTGTTGCTGCAGGAGCAATTTCAATCAATCTAAGAAGTTTATCATCAACTTGCCGTTTAGTTTCTGTTCGAACGGTTTCTGTGATTATTTTTTTCTCTATATCTTTTGTAAGTAGGAGTTTAAATAGCTTTACTGTAGCTAGAGCATCACCACTAGCTCGATGCCTGTCAGAAAGAGGAATGCCAAGTCCGCGAACAAGTTTACCTAAGCTATAAGATTGTTGATCTGGAATTAATTTTTTAGAAAGTTCTACAGTACATAAAGACTGTCGTTCAAACTCAAACCTTAATCTTGAGAATTCGGTTCTTAGAATTCTGTAATCAAAACTAGAGTTATGTGCGACAATAACACAATCTGTAGTGATTTCAACAATTCTTTTGGCGATTTCATAAAATTTTGGAGCATTGTGTAGCATTTGATTATTTATTCCAGTAAGATTAGCTACAAATGGTTGTATAGGGCGTTCGGGATTAACTAGGCTTATAAACTGATCCACTATATCATGTCCGTCAAATTTATAAATAGCAATTTCAGTAATTCCTTCTTCATTATATTTTCCTCCAGTTGTTTCAATATCTAAAATTGCATACATATAATTCGGTAATCTTTATTTTTTCGAGCTTAGTTTAATAAGGGATAATATTATGTAGTTGTTTATCAATGTGGCAAATCAAGTAGTAATGATCAATAAGTACTTACTATTGATAGTCTCTGACTCCAAAAATAGAACTCCCTATTCTAACCATAGTGCTTCCGAAGTCAATAGCCATTTTGTAATCTCCACTCATACCTATCGATAGGGTTTTTAGTTGTGGATATTTTATTTTTATATTTTCAGAGAAGAGTGCAATCTTTTTAAATTCATCACGTATTTGTTGTTCATCATTCGTAAAAGTGGCCATCCCCATAAGTCCTTGAATATTAACATTGGTTAAGTTTTTGACTTCTTCGTTATTTAATAAGGTGATAGCATCGTGTTTTGATAAACCAAATTTGCTTTCTTCTTTAGCAATTTTGATTTGTAACAGACAATTAATAATTCTATTATGTTTTTTTGCTTGTTTATTGATCTCTTTAAGTAATTTGTAACTATCTACTGCATGAATGAGGTCTACAAAGGAAGCCATATACTTAACCTTATTTGTTTGTACATGCCCTATCATGTGCCAGCTAATGTCCTTTGGTAGGTTTTCCCACTTTTCAACCATTTCCTGAATTTTATTTTCACCAAAAGCTCGTTGACCAGCATTATAGGCTTCCATCAGGTCAGAAATAGGTTTGGTTTTGGATACAGCTACAAGGGTAACTCCTTCAGGAATTGACACTTTTATTTCATGAAGCTTTTTTTTGATATCATTCATAGTTTGCAAAGGTATTTAAAATCATTTTTTTATTGTTATTGATCATTAGTTATTTATTTAAAAATCAAAAGCTAACCTTTATGCAAGATGACAAAGTAGGATTAAATAATTAGTTACTGGTTTCTTGGGTAAAATGTAAATATTGTTGGTGTGTATTTCTAATTTTTGTAGTTATCAAAAGTATTTGTGGTTTAAATCGTACAAACCCAATATATATGTTAATTAATATTACTGTGGTTGATAATATTTGTATATTAAAGTGCTTTTAATGAGAGTGTTATAAGTTATTATTAATGAAAATATTTTAACCAATTTAAATTAAGTTTTTATGAAAAAATCATTTTTTTTAACAGTGTTAGTGCTGTTCAGTTTTATGATCTCATGTCAGAAAGATGAGATAAATGAAGACGTAGAAAAGACTCAGGTAATACCTAGTTACGATGAAACCAATTCTGAGTTAGTAGACTGGAATAATTTTCCAAAAGAATTAAAAAATGCTATTCCTATAAAGAATGATGTAGATAACAATATTAATAAAGCATATTCATATTCTGTAGGACCATTTGGTGGTAGTGGCGGAGGTGCTTTTAATGTAAATCCTCCTAGTGGTACAAAAATTCATGCAATTGCTATGAGAACTGGTAGTTTAGTGGATAAGTTGATTATTTATTATATTTCTCCAGGAGGTACTATTTATACTGGTATGAGTCAAGGAGGAAATGGAGGAGCGTACTATCTTCATTTTTTTTCGAGCGATGAGTATATAAAGCGAATTGCAGGAAGAAGTGGTCGTTATTTAGATAGGTTAACTATTTATACTAATAAAAAGACATTTTCTCATGGGGGTAGTGGAGGTAGCGCTTTTAATGTTTCTATTCCACCTAGTGGATTTCAGATACTTGGATTTTTTGGTCGTTCAGGAGCACTGATTGATAGAATAGGATTTCATATACATACCTTTTAGGATTGACTTTATTAGTGTAAAAAAAACTAAACGATTATAATTCTATTATATAAGAGGATGTTTATTTTAAACATCCTCTTGCGTTATTTATGATTACCATCTTATTAGAAAATAAACATGTTGCTTATGTTGAAATACATAACTCAAAATTCATAAATAGTAATTCCGCTTCTTAATTTGGGTTCTATATATGTACTCTTTGGAGGCATTTTTAATCCTTCGTCTGCAATCTTTTTGATCTGCTCTACAGATGCAGGGAAAAGCCCGAAACCTACTTTATATTCGCCATTGTCTATCATACTTTTTACAGATACGATATCATTTTTGCCATGTGTATATTCGATACGGGTGTCATTACGTAAATCTTCAATGTTTAGAATGGGCTTTAAAACCGTTTTATATAAAATTTGGGCATCTAATTCTTCCAGGGCATCTGTAAATTCATAAATTGTTTTTCTAAGGTACAACGAATAAAACTCTCCATCAAGATACATGCTAAAATGATGAGGTTTAGAAGGTTTGTAGAATTCGGTTCCTCTGTTTTCTATACGAAACCATTCATCTAACTGAATCAAAAATTCTTCTTTGGTAAGTTTGTTAAGATCTTTTACCAATCGGTTAAACTCATAAATTTTAAGATCAGATTCAGGAATAAGATAGCTCATAAAAAAACTATAAGTTTCGTTTTTTTGATGCGTTGTATTATTTTCTTTTACATCTTGTGATAATAAATAAGAAGAAGCAGAGCGATGATGACCATCGGCAATGTATATGGTTTTGATAGAAGAAAAAGCCTCCTGTATTTTATCAATAGATTGTTGGTGATCTATTTTCCAAAGGTAATGAGTGTCCCGATTTGTAGTTGTAAACTCATATTCTGCACGGGTTTCGACTGTTTTTGAAATAATTTTTGCTATCGTAGCATTATCGGGATATGTGAGTAATACTGGTTCTGCATTAAATCCTACTGTTTTTAAATACTCTTTAAAAGTATTTTCGCGATACTCAATTGTGTCTTCGTGTTTTTTTATGACATCATTTTTATAATCTTCTGCGCTGGCAGCGGCAATAATCCCACAAAATGATTCTTGCATACGATTTACTATTTTGTATATGTAGTAGCAAGGACTATCATCTTGTATAAAGATCTGATCTTCTTTAAACTCCAGATATCGATTGCGAACTAATTTATAACATTCTTCTCCCGAGATTTCTTTTTGGTATTTGTAACCAGGATTTATGATATGTAAAAAAGAGTAGGGGTTATAATTCATTCGGGAATCTCGCTCAAAAGAAGTATAACTTTGATATGATCTTGAAGCAACCAGACTTACTTTATCTCTGGTTGGTCGAACAGCTTTAAACGGAATAATTTTTGCCATTAATTTTATACTACGAAGTGGTTTAAACTTTTTTGATTCTGGCGAAAAATAGTATTTTTTTGATCAATTGAAGTGTTTTTTGCACTTCATAGCAGCGCTACGAAGTAAGAAAAAGACGAAAATTGAGTGAAAAAAGACATTTTTATAGCGAATTGAAAAAAATTTAAACCACTTCTATAATTGAAATAATTCTTTAAGCTTATCATTTAGGTTTGATCCACGTAAATTTTTGGCAATAATGATTCCATCTTCATCAATCAAAAAATTAGATGGAATCTTATTTATCCCGTAAATCAGAGCAGGATATGTTTCAAATCCTTTTATATCACTAACATTTGTCCAAGGTAGGCTATCTTTTTCAATTGCTTTGACCCAGTTCTTTTTTTGTTCATCTAAAGAAACTCCATATATTTCAAAACCATGATCTTTATATTTTTTATATGCCATGACCAATTCTGGATTTGTTTTACGGCAAGGACCACACCAGGCTGCCCAGAATTCTACTAAAGTATATTTTCTTTTTTTATCAGATAACTTTATTAAACTGCCTTCAGGGTTTGGTAATTCGAAGTCTATATAAACCTCTCCTATTTTTGGGGGTTCAGGTAGACTTAAAAAATACTTAATTGCCTGACCATCTTTAGAATTTTTTATGTTTTCAGAAAGTGGATCATATAACCTGGCTAATTCTTTTCTTGAAATTTCAGACTTTAAGTAGGTAAGATGTGCTATACTTACATAAGAATCTGGAAACTCGATGATAAAAGCTTTGGTGATAGAATCTTTTTGTCTAAATATTTCCTTACCACGTTTGCTTAGAGAGTCGAGATATTTTTTAGAGCCTTTTTGAGTCTGAAGAAGTTTAATGAGTTCATCATATTCTTTATTTAAATCTTTCTTTCTGGATGTAAGAATTTCTGATTCTTTATGCGTTTTTCCGGCAACAACTACTGCTTTGTTAAGATTTCCATTTTCGATGTTAACTGTTATTGTTTGATTTTCAACCCACAAAACAAAGCCTTGTTTGTAATCCTTTGAATGCATATACATAGACTTAGGTTCATCTACTGTGCCTGTAAATTCAAACCTTTCTTCTATCACCATTGCCGAGTCTTTTTCTTTATTGGTTCCAAGGTATATCCAGATACTATCTGAAGCGTTTTTCATAGTTCCCAGAATATGATATCCAGTAGCATCTACTTTAATTTGATCTGCATTTTTGTCTTTCTTTTCCGTTTTACATGAGTACAACAGTATTGAGATAAAAACAATAGTGAAAATATGATTTATATTAAAATTCATGATTATATATTTAGTTGTTTTTAATAAACTCTGTTGGATCCAAATATCCGGACTTATCTTTTGCATATCCACTACCAATATCCATAAAAATATTGTCTCTTATTTCCAGATGCAGATGAGCCAAATATATACCATTTGCAGTACCTATGGTGGCGATTAGCGTACCTTTTTTAACAAAATCTCCTTCTTTTACCAGTATAGTATCGCAATGTGCATATACAGATTCATAATATTTTCCTTTATATTGATGTATGATTCTTATAACATTACCCCAACCTCCTTTCATATCTCTGGCAAAAGAAACATATCCATTACCAATAGTATATACAGCATCTCCCAGGTCGGTATTTCTGTCTCCGATACCATTCCAATCATCTCCCAGGTGGTTGTTTTTCCCAAATTTTTGAGCATTATAATACCCTTTGGCATTGGATTTACCTACAGGGTAATCAAAACTAAAGGTAATACAATCAGGATTTTTCTCAAATAGTGAATTGTAGTATTGATATGAATCTTGATTTTTTTGTACCACAAAATCTGATACCTCGTTTCCGTTTTTACAGGAAATTAAAGTTGAAAATGCAATTAGGATCAGGTTTTTGTTGATCATATAATAATCAGGAAGTAAATACTAAATTATTGACTATAGAAACTGTTTAGATACGTTTTCTGCTTTTCTGCTTTTGGAGTAATCATAAAACCCTTCGCCACTTTTTACTCCAAGTTTACCTGCCATCACCATATTAGCTAATAGTGGGCAAGGTGCGTATTTTGGATTTTTGAAACCATCATACATTACATTAAGGATAGAAATACATACATCAAGCCCGATAAAATCAGCTAGTTGTAATGGTCCCATAGGGTGTGCCATCCCCAATTTCATAACCGTATCTATTTCAGATACTCCGGCAACACCATTGTATAAAGTTTCTATAGATTCGTTGATCATAGGCATAAGTATACGATTGGCAACAAATCCAGGATAATCGTTTACTTCTACAGGGGTTTTACCTAGTGTTTCAGATATTTCCATAATTGTATGAGTTACTTCATCAGAGGTATTATACCCTCTGATAATCTCAACCAGTTTCATAATCGGAACAGGATTCATAAAATGCATGCCTATTACCATTTCGGGGCAGTTTGTTGCAGCGGCAATTTGAGTAATGGATATCGAGGAGGTATTAGAAGCTAAAATTGTATCCTCTGGGCAAGCTTCACTAAGTTCTTTGAAAATCTTTAGTTTTAAATCCACATTTTCTGTGGCTGCTTCAATAACAAGACCTGCATATTCTACTCCTTCTTTGATGCTTGTATAGGTAGAAATATTTGCAAGTGTATCTTTTTTATCGGCTTCAGATATTTTTTCTTTGGCCATCATACGGTCCAGGTTCTTTGTAATAGTGGCAATGCCTTTGTCGAGAGCTTGTTGAGAAATATCTATAAGCTGTACTTTAAAACCTTTTTGGGCAAAAGTATGTGCAATACCATTTCCCATTGTTCCTGCACCGATTACTGCAATATTTTTCATTATGTGTATTGTTTATTTTATATATATTGTTTTTAATGGGTAAAACAGTCGATAATTTTTAATGCGACTTCTAATGCCTTTTTTCCTTGTTCTAGTGAAACGATAGGTGTAGTGTTGTTTTTTATAGCCTGGGCAAAAGTATCTAATTCATCTAATATTGCATTATTTGAAGGCACATTAGGATTGTCGAAATAGATTTGTTTTTTTATACCCTCGGCATTTTGTAATATCATGGCAAAATCATCGGGTTTTTCAGGGGCATCTTTCATTTTTACTACTTCGCATTTCTTTTCAAAGAAATCGACAGAGATATAGGCATCCCGTTGAAAAAATCTGGATTTGCGCATATTCTTAAGAGAAATTCTACTGGCAGTAAGATTAGCTACACAGCCATTCTCAAATTCTATACGGGCGTTTGCTATATCTGGTGTTTCACTAATTACAGATACGCCACTGGCACTAATATGCTTAACCTCTGAGTGTACTACACTTAGTATGGCATCTATATCATGAATCATAAGATCTAATACTACAGGAACATCTGTTCCTCTGGGATTAAACTCTGCCAGTCTATGTGCTTCGATAAACATAGGGTTGTCAATTTTATCGGCTACAGCAGTGTATGCAGGGTTAAAACGTTCTACATGTCCCACCTGTCCTTTTACACAGTGTGCATTTGCCAAATCAATAAGTTGTTGGGCTTCTGCTACTGTATTGGTAATTGGTTTTTCGATAAAAATGTGTTTCCCTGCTTGTATTGCCTGTTTTGCAACTTCAAAATGCGCAAAAGTAGGTGTCACAATATCTACTACATCTACAGCATCTATTAATTCTTCTATAGAGTTAAAAAGTCGATATCCATATTCTTCTGCTATGGATTTGGCTTGAGTTTCACTAGCATCATAGAAACCTATAAGATCATAATTTTCTGATTGTTGTAGAAGACGTAAATGGATTTTACCAAGGTGTCCCGCACCGAGTACTCCGGCTTTGAGCATAATATATTGATTTTACACAAAAATAGTATTATTTATACATTTTGAATCCTAATTATATGTAAAAAGCAAAATTTTGGTGCGAAGGAAAAAATAGTTTGTAAATCTTTAAAATCTTTATGTAATTTTAACCTGCTAAATAACCTATAGAATAGTGAAAGATACCCTTAGACATGCCGGAAAAAGAAAACAACTAGTCGATGTCCTGATCAAAAAAGGAATCAAAAATAAAGCTGTGTTATCTGCTATAGCAAAAATACCCAGGCATTTATTTATGGATTCTGGTTTTGAAGATCATGCATATCAGGATAAAGCTTTTCCGATTGCGGCAGATCAAACTATTTCTCAACCCTATACTGTTGCTTTTCAAACCGAGTTATTAGAAGTGAAAAAAGGGGATAAAGTGCTAGAAATAGGTACGGGTTCTGGGTATCAAACTGCGGTTTTATGTGAGTTGGGAGCAAAGGTGTATAGTATTGAACGTCAAAAAGAATTGTTTAAAAAAACAAAATTGTTCTTGTCAAAACTTGGGTATAGACCAAAACACTTGTCGTTTGGTGATGGGTATAAAGGCTTGACAGAGCATGCTCTGTATAATGCGATTATAGTGACAGCAGGAGCTCCTTTTGTTCCCAAGCCATTGCTGGGACAATTACAAATTAATGGCCGTCTGGTAATTCCTGTGGGAGAAGATGTACAGATAATGACTCTTTTTATTCGCAAAAGTGAAACCGAATTTGAAAAACGTGAATTTGGAGAGTTTAGATTTGTCCCTTTATTAGAGGATAAAAATTAAGAGTATGTTTAAACACAATGTAAACTGAAAATCAATAGTTTGAGGTTCTGAGTAAGCTTCAAATCATGAGCATATCGGGATATTCGAATGATTTGAAACAACCTCATGGTTCTCAAAATAGTGGTTTTCAGGAAGCAAGGAGTTTAAACATGCTCTAAGAGTCATATACTTTGTGTGTATAGTTAAATTATCTAAACTCTTTTTTAATACGATCAAGGTTTCTTTTATTATCTCTATCCTTGATTGTTTCTCGTTTGTCATATAGCTTTTTACCACGGGCAAGAACAATATTCAATTTTGCTAATCCACGATCGTTTATGAATAATCGAGTAGGGATAATAGTCAATCCAGAGTTTTTTACTTCTTTTTCAAGCTTTCTCAACTCTTTTTTGTTGAGTAATAATTTGCGTTCACTTTTGGGATTGTGATTAAAGTAGGTAGCATGAGAATACTCTTCGATATGCATATTAATAGCAAATAACTCATTGTTGTTAAACTCGCAAAAACTTTCTGCAATATTTGCTTTACCTTCTCGTATGGCTTTTATTTCTGTACCAACCAGTTTAATTCCTGCGGTATATTTATCCAGAAATTCATATTCAAATTTGGCTTTACGGTTTACTATGTTGATTTTATTTGGATTCATGTTGAGATATTCGAGATGCTAATATATAAATGCTTACAAAAATACAAAGCTTTCCTGAAAGAAAGCTTTGTATGAAAAATGAATATTTTAAATACTTTTATAGCTCTTGAAGTTGTATTGTTGAAATTTTACCATCATTGCTAAGTTGCAGGTCCATTGCTAAAATTGTTTTGTCAAATTCTACTTTATAACTATAGACTCTTTCTATAGTTTCGGTAAACGTTATATTTTTTATGTTTCCAAATTGTTCATGGCAACCATTAATAAAACGAGATACTCCTTCTTTTGTTGTAGATTTTTGTAAGTCAGAAGTATACATATTGAAAACAGCGTTTATGTCTTGAGCGTTAAAGTTTTCTTGAAATTTTTTTGTTACATTTTGATACATACTTGCATCTTGTGCCAGAATAGATTGGGTTGTAAAGCAAATTAAAAGCAAGGTTGTATATTTCATAGTGTTATTATTTGAAGATTAGGAGAATGCAAAATAATTATCTTTTTTAGAATTAAAAAGAAAAAAATAATCTTCAATTCTGAAAACGACATACATTAAAAATACTATTTTTCATCAGAATCAAAAAAGTTTACACCACTTCAATTATAAAATTGAGTTTTTGTTTATGAAGGATAATGTAATTACATCT
>CAKMZM010000059.1 GCA_929200365.1 uncultured Flavobacteriaceae bacterium
GGCTTCATTGTTGTGAATTGCTTTCAAAATTGTATTTTTATCTAGGATTCACAGGAAAAACTTACATTTATTACCTTCTTCTTTAGTTGTGAATTGCTTTCAAAATTGTATTTTTATCTAGGATTCACAGGTACTAACAGCAATGCTCTTAAAATATCCGCGTTGTGAATTGCTTTCAAAATTGTATTTTTATCTAGGATTCACAGGCAATTTTTCCAAAGGAATAGAACTTCATACGTTGTGAATTGCTTTCAAAATTGTATTTTTATCTAGGATTCACAGGCTTTTTAATGTTGTCTTATCTAATGCCATTGTTGTGAATTGCTTTCAAAATTGTATTTTTATCTAGGATTCACAGGTTTCTTAAAAAAGAGTATAGTTACAGTATTGTTGTGAATTGCTTTCAAAATTGTATTTTTATCTAGGATTCACAGGGTTATATAATGATATTACATCCATTTATGAGTTGTGAATTGCTTTCAAAATTGTATTTTTATCTAGGATTCACAGGAGGTTCTTACCACAGCAATGAATCAGTATCGTTGTGAATTGCTTTCAAAATTGTATTTTTATCTAGGATTCACAGGTACTCCTTATGTTGTATATATTACTTCAAGACATAAAGTTGTGAATTGCTTTCAAAATTGTATTTTTATCTAGGATTCACAGGGCAACTAGATTTATTTATGGATTTCTATAAGTTGTGAATTGCTTTCAAAATTGTATTTTTATCTAGGATTCACAGGATCTTGTAGTTGAGTATCTAAGTGAGTGTTGTTGTGAATTGCTTTCAAAATTGTATTTTTATCTAGGATTCACAGGTCCAGAAACATTTTCTGCCACAATCCATCTGTTGTGAATTGCTTTCAAAATTGTATTTTTATCTAGGATTCACAGGTTTGAGACCGGGGATGTACCAACCCAGCAAGTTGTGAATTGCTTTCAAAATTGTATTTTTATCTAGGATTCACAGGTTTCTTAAAAAAGAGTATAGTTACAGTATTGTTGTGAATTGCTTTCAAAATTGTATTTTTATCTAGGATTCACAGGTAGTGTCATAGTTGTAGTAATATTGTTTATGTTGTGAATTGCTTTCAAAATTGTATTTTTATCTAGGATTCACAGGAAAAAATATAACAGCAGGTGCTAATCCTATGTTGTGAATTGCTTTCAAAATTGTATTTTTATCTAGGATTCACAGGGTTATATAATGATATTACATCCATTTATGAGTTGTGAATTGCTTTCAAAATTGTATTTTTATCTAGGATTCACAGGCTGAAAATGCTAGGGTTTTTGGAAATGCTAGTTGTGAATTGCTTTCAAAATTGTATTTTTATCTAGGATTCACAGGAATAGTTCATTTGGAAGGAAATGTAGAGCAGTTGTGAATTGCTTTCAAAATTGTATTTTTATCTAGGATTCACAGGTCTGGATTTTTAGAAGTCCCTGCAATAACTGTTGTGAATTGCTTTCAAAATTGTATTTTTATCTAGGATTCACAGGATACCTTATATAAACATTTGGTATCCAGATTCTTAGGTAGATTTTCAGGATAAAAAAATCAATTACTCCATCAGAAGAGTTCCAACTGTTGAGATGGCTTTTCGGGTTCTATTTCTTTTTTACCATGAAAGAGTTCAATCATCCCGAATTGTCTGTCTGTTATTTGCATAATACCTACTTTTCCTTTTTTGGGTAATGCGCTCTTTGTTCTTTTTATATGTACTTCGGCATTTTCTCGAGAAGCGCAAAATCTCATGTAAATACTAAACTGAAACATTGCAAACCCATCATCTAACAGGTTTTTTCGAAATCGTGTAGCTGCTTTTCGTTCTGTTCTGGTTTCTGTTGGTAAATCAAAAAATACTAATACCCACATACTCCTATATTGATTAAGTCGAGAAAAATGTTCTTCATTCATATTGGGGGTATACTATTTTACGACTAGTGCCCAAAAAACATTCATATAACGAATTGGTAGTTCTGCTCATGGCAACCATAAGAGGGCTTTTTTTATCATCTATAATCACATCTATTGCAGGGATTTTTAACAATATTGATTTTAAGTCACCTGATAGTTCTTTATATTCTGTAAAGGATTGAGTAATTTCATATACAATGCTGTCTACATATACCCGATAGGGTTCCATAATATCATCTGCAAGACAAAAGGCATTATATTTATTGTGGTGAAAAATCCCTACAGAGGGTAGCATGCCACTACTTATCAAAGCTCTGGCAGTAACTGCTCTCAAAATAGCATATCCGTAATTAAGAAGATTATTGGGGGGAACTCCTTTTTGGTTACGACTAAATCCTTTTATATCAAATAAGTTCTGAAAATAATATGCTGCGGCAATGGCTTCATGGTTTCCAACATCTCCACTTTTTACTTCTTTTGCCCATCGAGTTAATTTTAATCCATTTTTACCTTGCCTGATAAGGTGTTGTGCCTGATTGGTTATTTTTGTACTTATCGTTTGTTGCCATAAGTTCTTTTTAAGAGGCAGACTGGCATTGAGTTGATGTCGTATTCGTTCAGTCTGCTCACTATGCCCTACCAATGGTTGTAAAAAAGAGCATGGTAAATGCTGCTTATCACAAGTGATCACAGCAGTTTTGTTTTGTACTAGCTTCATCAATAAACCGGTCGTAATCGTTATTTGAGGGTTTTCTAACACGATATACCCCAAATCTTCGATAGGAACTGTAACTTCTTTTTTATCCTCTTCAGGAAAACTGATTACCAATTGTTCATTTTTGGTGCTTAGATAAGCAGGGTTTCCGAAAAAAAGTGTGCGTTTAATCATTATCTTAATATTCTCCTATTTGAACAATTTCTCCCAAGTGATTTAATCTTACTTTTACAATTCCTTTAAGGTGGCCAAGACTTTTAATTGGTTTCCATGTAATATCTTTTAACGCTTTACTATCCTTTAATTCGGTTTCCAGATGATGTCGAAACACATAATCTCTTACCGATGAATTTCCATATAAAACCTTGGAGAACTTCTGTACTCTATATAAGTGTTTACTAATTGTTTTATGATTAACAGGGTTTAACAAATCGACCTGTAATGGATCAAAATCTTCTGATGGAAATACAAACATTTCATTTTGTTTTAACGTAAATAATAAAGGGCACCCTTTTTGAGAATGAGAATTAACGATTGGTAATCCTTGATTCTTTCTTTCTACAGCTTCAAAAAAAGTTACCGCTTCATCATCCAAATCTCCAATATCATTCTGAAAAATTGCTATATGATGATTGTTTCCTGTACTTACATAATCTACGGGGATTTGTTTTTCATCATGATCTAATAGTACCCTCCCCTTATGATCTCTTGCATAATGTAAAGACTCAGCGTTGCTAACTCCTGTTATTTTAACAGATTTGATAACAATTCCTTTTTCTTTATTAAACCAAATAGGGTTGTCCTCAAGATTAGAAAAAGCTTCTTTTGCATTTCCGCCAGATAGGGCTAATCGATTTTGGAGAATGTTCCTTATTTTTAGGTCTACTACTTTATTTATACTTTTTTCATTTTTAAAATTATCTGGAGTAACATTTTTACGAATAGTAAATTGCGATCGTAGTGTTTTTGTTTTTACAGTTTCGGGAACCTTATCTGTCGCATTATGTATATAAACAGGTGCTTTGGCTAAACTGTTTTTGCCTGCAAACGCTTTTTTAGGGTCATTATCAAAACTAGCTAACCTATTTTGCAAAGCCTCTCGATAATCGGGGTTGGTAATCGACTGTATTTTGTGTATATCAAACTTATTACTTATTTTTTCATCCTTAACTTCGTAATAGTTGGATTTTGCATAAACGGTTTCTTTATGCAACTGACCTCTAGGCGTTAATTCTATCTTGCTGATAAAATTTCCTTTACCTTTTATTTTAATTTTATTCTTATTGAGGGTTACTACTTTGTTTTTTGCCTTGTGGGAGATTAATATGGTTTCTATATGTTTTTTAGACTCTTCTCTTATGTTTTCGAAAGGTTTTTTAAATTTCCTTCCTCCTTCTCCATTTCTATAGGTATATTTTTGCTCAATACCATATATAGAGCTGTCTTTTTCTCCTTTGGCATTCATGTTGTTTAGATACTGGATGTATGCAGGTTTTGTAAACGCAACAGTTATGGCATCCATAGCATGATGTCTATGGTCATCGCGTTTTGTCCAATCTTTTATACGAGGTAGTTCTTTTCCTTCTTTATTTTTTTGATAATACGTTAAGCCTAAAGCTGAATACTTATCCCATGTCAACTCCTGCAAAACATTAATCAATTCCCAATCAGATCTCAGTTTAGAAGTGATGTTTCCCGAAGTTGGTCTTACCCCTCTACAGATTTGCCTTAGTAACTCAATAGCTTTTTTTGCGATGTATGCAGAGTTACCCAGATCGCGATTTAAAAAATCATCTGGAATATTTGTTTTGGTCATTAAGAGTTTTTGACGCTTCCCATATGTAATATCTTTTTTAGAAAAAACTTCTTGTATTCTGGATTCAAAATCAGTTAACCAACCTTTTCGTTCACAATAATCAAAAGCAGTTTCGTTTCCTTTTTCCAGATTTACATCTCTTAATTCTAATGTTTTATTAGAAAATGAATCATCAAACAATACAGATTGTGGTATAATGTGCTCTACATCAAACTTGTTGGTAAATAATTCTTCTGGTCTGATATAAGTACCAGAATATAATGTTTTATACCCTATTGATTTTAATTCTAAATATAGTTTATACTTTATTAAATCTTTTCTGCTCACATACGATAAGCCAAATTCTTCTTTTATTTTCTCTCGATATGCTTCATGCGCTCTGGTAGCTTTTGATATAGCGGTAGTCATATCTTTACGTTGGGCAGCTGTTTTTTTAAGTTCTCGTGCCAGTTCTACTCTTATTTCATCAGGCCTTCCCATTTCAGGATGTTGAAGAATGGTATTTACGACATTGATCATCTGATTCAATATTTTTTCTACCACAGGATTCCTTAAAGCATTCTTTTTTAATAGCTCTAAGGTTTCAGACAAAGGGCGGTTTTTGTTTTCTTCGGCAGTCAAAGAATGTGAATGATTATATCCTGCAAGACTACAAGCTTGATCATACTGATGCCCGTTTTCTAAGAATGGATATATTTTTCGCAACGCTCTAACACTCAGATTTCCATAATCCTGTTTAAAAATAACAGAGGTTAATAGCTTTGTATGGGTTTCTTTAAAACCAAAATTGGTTTGAAGAGTTTCTTTAAGACTTTCTATACCTGTAGGAGATTGATCATCTTCATAAGAATACAACAAGTGCCATAATTCATAAGCTGGTTGTTTGCTAAATTCATTTCCAGAAGAATACATGTCTAATGTTAATATATCTGTAGAAATACCAATTTCTTTAAAACATATTTGCAGGTTTTCTAATAATGTTAGTGCATTTGTTTTCTGAAAATCAATAGCATTATATCCTTCGATATCTATTATGTGTTGATAAATTTTATAAAGGCTGGCTTGTGTATGATTTCCTTCTATCTTTTCAAAATTTACTTGCCAATCTTTTGGATTTTCAGAAGACCCCTGAAATATCCATTTCAACAACTGCGATGAGGACCAATACTCTACAATATTAAGCTCATAAAACAGTAACTTTTTGGTATCTTCTTCAATGAGATATTCCTCGTTACTATTTCCTTTTTTTGATATTTTAATCGCATTAATATTTTGCCAAACCTTGGCTTGTTGAAATACGGGTGATGACTTTGGCGCTACTCGTGGCCCAATATGTTTCTTTTTTTTGATGTCATCTATCCTAATTTCTTTTTCCTTTCCTTCTAGTTCACAAATACTTATAAGTCCTTTTTGGGATTTTAACTTTCTTTGATAAAAAATTGTGATATCTCTCAATCGCTTTTTTACCTCTTGGGTTAGTTCTGGATAGTGTTGAGACTGTTCATCCCATATAGCATCAAATTCATCTATATAATCCTGTCTGTAGAACACCTGATTTTTAATAGATGCCTGTGGGTTTTCTTTTAGAAAATTATACTGGTATTGCCCTACAGTAAAATTGTTAAAAAAAAGTTCTTTACTTCGATCACTAATTGCTCCTAAATAGCCACTGGATTGATTAATCTGGTTATTGATTTCTATAAGTACAAAGGCTAATTCTCGTATTTCGATTTTCTCTAAAACCCCTCTGTTTCTCCACTCATACTGTTCCAGCTTTTTATTTTTTCCTTTATTCTCTGCTTTTTCAATATTTAATGTCTCTTTAATATAATTTTCGGTTTGAGACTTATTTTTTCTAATAAGATTTTCTTTGTGCTTATCTGTCAATATTTCTGGATAAAACTCTTTTTGTACATTCCATATACTATCAAATTCATTTTGCAGATCAGATCTATAATACTCTGGCAATTGTTTTTTGCCATCTGTAAGTAGCTTAAAAGAATATTGCCCCGGAGTAATATTTTTATTGTGTAACTCTTTGGCAACAACCATACCATCTATCAACTGTCCTTCTTCTTGATTATTGGTTTTTCTGCTACTTTTGTACCCTCGCTTTTTGTTAATCATTAGTAATACCTTTGCAAAATCTTCCTTAGCTATTTTTTGCAAAGGAGCTTTTGCCCTCAAAGCGTAAGTGCTATGTGTTGAAGCCCCTTCTTCTGAAAGAAACTTTATATGATCTAAAAACTTTATTTCTTTTAGAATTTGAAGAACTGCTTTTCTTCTCTGTTTATACCTTTGCAGGTTTCTACGCGCTCCCCTTTTTAGTGTTCTATCGGCATTTATAGTAATGCTATTTCCTTTTTTAAAGTCCTGGTGCTCATCTGTACTTAAAGGAATTACCCGAACGCCAGTTTTTATAATAGATGATTGTTCGTTATTATCTTCGGCCTCGTTTACAAATGCCCAGCCAATAGATGTTGTTCCTAAATCCAATCCTAGAATTCGCTTCATTATAAAGTTGATTTGTTTGAAAAAAATAAAAAACCTCAAAGCATTTTTACTTTGGATTTCCTTATTGTGAAGTGGTTTAAACTTTTTTCAATTCGCTATAAAAATGTCTTTTTTCACTCAATTTTCGTCTTTTTCTTACTTCGTAGCGCTGCTATGAAGTGCAAAAAACACTTCAATTGATCAAAAAAAAATACTATTTTTCGCCAGAATCAAAAAAGTTTAAACCACTTCTGTATAAAAAGAACCACAGATTAAATAGTAAAAAGGGGTAAGAATAAATCTGGATTCTTTTGAATGATGTAGTGAAATTACAATTATTGAAAAAACAAAAAAACTTTTTTATTTAATTTTTTTGGTTAAATTGCAACTAACAATTTTGAAAGCAATTCACAATAAGGATTATTCCGTTGTGAAAACATTTAAAGCGGCCTTTATAGGTCGCTTTCTTTTTTATAGATTGAATATTATCATCAATTTTAATAATGAACTTATCTTGAGTAGTGGTTTTATAGCAAATCAACTATAAAACACAATAAATTACAACCTGCGCTGGAATGACAAAAAACAAAAACCGTACATTTAATTGGCTCTAGTTTATAATAGCGTTGATAGTTACAAAAACATGTATTTGGTTGATTTCAATATATTTATGCACCCCAAAAGGAAGGACTTTTAGCTCCCTTCCTTTTGGGAAGGGCTGGGGATGGGATATACTGAGTTTTGATAAAATTAATCAATGTTATTATAAACTAGAACCATTTAATTCAATAAAACATCAGGTGTTTTATTGAATTAAATGTACGGTTTTTGGTCATGTACTATAAAATTATTTATGACTGGTAATCCATGTGTTGATTTTATGTTCTAGCAGTGCCAATGGTACACATCCAGTTTCTAAGACTTGATTATGAAACTGGCGGATATCAAACTTATCTCCCAGTTCGATCTCGGCTTTGGCACGAAGTTCCCTTATTTTTAACTGCCCGATTTTATAGGATAATGCCTGTGCTGGATTAGCCATATAACGTTCAATTTCTGAAATAATTCCTGCTTCTGGTTCTGCTTCATTATCTAATGAATATTGAATTGCCTGCTCACGTGTCCAGCCCTTAGCATGTAATCCTGTATCTACAACAAGGCGAATAGCACGGTGCATCTCTGCTCCCAACATTCCGAAATACTGATATGGGTCGGTATATAAGCCTAGTTCTTTACCCAAAGACTCACTATATAATGCCCAACCTTCTCCATAACCGCTGTACCATAATGTTTTTCTAAATTTTGGTAATTCTTCACTTTCCTGAGTTAATGAGACTTGGTAATGATGTCCTGGTATTGCTTCATGCAAGAATAAAGATTCATCACTATAGGTATTATATTTGGTTACTTCGGGAATCGGAGTATAGAAAATACCTGGTCGAGTACCGTCTAATGATCCAGAGCTATATTCTGCACTGGCAGAGTTCTCACGAAAAGCTTCTGTTCTGCGTACTTCAAATGCTGTTTTTGGTTTTACATCAAACAGTTTTTCTATCTGTGGTTTCATACGATCATGAATCGCATTAAAATTATCGATTACTTGCTGTGGTTCTGTAAATGGCATCAATTCTTTATTGTTACGCACATCATCAAAGAATGACTTCAGATCTCCTTTAAATCCTACCTGTTCTTTAATTTTTTCCATTTCAGAAGAAATTCTGGCAACCTCAGAGAGCCCTAGTTTATGAATCTCATCGGCAGTCATGGTCGTTGTTGTATATAGCTTAATTTGATATTGATAGAACTCTTTTCCGCCAGGAATACCATCGATCCCAGAACTAGCTCTACCTGCCTGCAAATAATCTGTACTCATAAATTTATGAAGACTTTTATATGCTGGCACAATTTTTTCTGAAACCATTTTGCTATACGCTTCTGTTAATTGTTTTTTGTCTTCTTCAGAAAAATCCTCTGGAAAATTCTTTGCAGGAGTATAAAATAAGTGCTGATCTAAGTCCTCTACTGTTAACGCTTCTAATTGCGGAAGTACTTTTACGATCAATGATTTTGGCAATACATATCCAGCTGCCATACCTTCTTTCATTTTTGCTTCGGCAGAGGTCATCCAGTCAATATATCCCTCTAGGCGTTTTAACCAGTTATTATAGTCTTTGACTGTCTTAAACGGTTGTGCACTCGCCCCACTAGCCAATTGCCCAACAATTAGATTAACAGACCACATTTGATCAATAGGAAAATAGTCTTTCTTAAAATTAAAGCTCTCTAAGTTCATATCACATTCCCAATTGAGAATTGCCTTAGTCATCTTCTCACTTTCAGATAATGCTGCATCATCAAATTGCGCCAATTGTTCTTTATATTTTTTAAAATAAGCTTTGGTTTTATTTACTGTTTCCTCTGCCAAAGAATTAGGAAACTGATCATTAAATCTATTATCCCCAGCATAGGTGGCTTGTACGGGATCGAGTTGCAATCCTTCTTCATAGTAATTATCCAGCATCTCATTAAATTTGGTACTTACATCTACTTTTTCTACAGGTTCTCTGGTAGTAGTAGCTTCATTTTTACAAGCTGTAAAAATCATAGCAAAACAGGCTATAGAAAGCATCTTTTTGATCATGATATGGTATATTTTTGATTTAGGAATGAAAGATAGGGAAATTAGTATAAAAAGAAATGCGTCTTAACAATGTAGTAACTTCTCTGAACAAATGTGATATCATGGGTTTTAAATCGCTTCAAAAAACATTAATATTCTCGACTATACTTTTCTTTTTCGATAAGTGTAATAGCTTGTTTTCCTTTTCCAGTCAGAAATTTTGTTTTTAAGGTAATCCTTTCTTTTAGTCTTTGAAAAAATACGATGAAATGTAAATGCGGTCCTGTAGCCCAACCAACATCGCCACTATATCCAATAAACTGACCAATTTTTATCTGGTCACCAATAGTTACCTGTGCTCCATTTTTTTTAATATGGGTATACTCTGCAAAAGTACCATCACTATGATAAATGAGAATAAAATTATTATACTTGGCACATTCTGATGAAGTACAACTTTTACTATAACTTTCTTCTATATCTACCACTACTCCATCTCGCGCTGCATAAATTTTAGTACCTAAGGGCATTTTAAAATCCAGTGCATTTTCATTTTGGTGAGAAGTAGCACCGTTATATCCCTGAGACAGCCAATATTCTTCTCCTTTTTTGAATGGTAAGTAATATTTAAAATCGGTATCGTATTTTTTTTGGTTATGATTTCCATGATTATAGATGGATTCATATCCCAGTTTTATACGTTTTTTTCTATCAATTACCTTTAGATTTGTGATTGTGTGTCTTTTTGTTTTTTCTGGCACTACAAAAACGTTATTACCCCCATTAGTTGATGTTAGGTTTTCTAATCTAAAATCTATTTTTGCTGATACTGGTGTATACTCATCATTATCTGCCAGAATCTTAAATCCATTTTCTGTTTCTTCATAATAGAGTTTAAAATTATCCTGAGAAAATATACCTATTGAAAACAGGCAAAAAATAAGAAGTAAAGTATCTTTCATAAGTTTTATTTTATCGAACTCATCTAAACAACTATAAAAACCACATCTACAACAATTTGATAATCAAGTTGTTAATAAAAAACATTGATAAAGAAACCAAATCACCCTACATTCAACATATAGAAATGACTGGTATTTTTATCACTATAAGATACCAAAAAAATTAAATTTATCTAGTTCTAGATTTAATTAGTAATTAAATTTATAGGTAACTCCGCCTAAAACCTGTATTCCCTGAACTGGGAAATTTATCCAACGTTCATAATTTTCGCTAGCTAGGTTATTTCCTTTAATGAAGAAAGATAATTGATCACTTAATCGATATCCTAAATTTACATTAGCATCGAAATAAGAATCTAGAGTTACGACAGACTCAGGAACTGTAGGTAAAGAAATGACTTGATTATTAATATCTTTTCGTTCGCCAACATAAAATAACTGTGCTCCTACATACCATTTTTTATTGATTTGGTAATCCATAAGTACTGAAGCTTTTAGTTCAGGGAGATTCCATGCTTCTTGTTCGTCTTCTGAGTTATACTTAAAATATTCTGCAGAGGCTCCTAATTTAAATTTTTTATTAATTTCGAAATTTAACTCTCCATATCCTATCAGTGTATTCACATCATCATACCGGTATGAGAACGAGTTTCCATAGTCAAACCCTTCTTGTTGTAATGTTGGTCTGGTATTATTAACAAATAAAGGTTTTTCATCTTCAGAAATATAACTTCCTCTAAAGTTATAACTCACCACATCAGATAGTTTTCCTTTCAGTCCTACATAAGCATCATACAGCATATTTGTAGGTTCTATAATCAAAGTAGGGGACACAAAAGGATTTTTTTGCACTGCATCTCTATATGTATTTTGTTGTAAATCTCCTTCTAATCCTCCATACGCAATAACTGCCTCTTCTAATAATCTATAGGAAGCAGTTACTTTGGGATAAATAAAGAAATCATTATCAGCATTTTCGGTATCAATACTATAATATACTGCTGCTCCAAGGTTTAGAGTAAGATTATCTCTTAATATTACAAGCCCTGGGTTTACTCCTACATTTAAAATGCCATATCTATTAGGAGTTTGAAATGCAAGATCACGATCGAAACTTCCTTTTAAATAATCTGCGATAAAATTAGTGGTGATCAAATTATCTCCTATTTCGAACTCAAAAGTAGGTTTTACTATCACATGATGTTCTACAGAACTCAAAGCATCGCCAAAGTATCTATAGTTTACTACTGCTTTCTTAAAATACAGATCATCGAATTGAAGTTTTGCTCCTAGTTTTGCTCCAAAATAACTTTGTTGCGGATCAATTGCATTAATCTGTTCTTGAGTTAATTGTGGAATATCGGGTAATCCATACCAATTGTATAATTGGTGCTCTGCTCCTACTTCTATCCCGTATGTATAATCTCTTGTACGGGATGTATAATTAAAATCCAGAAAAGTATTGTAGAATTTGTCATCTAATTGCACTTCTTCAATTCCTCCCTGTGAGGAGTTATGATGCAAATACAATCCCATATTATCTGATCGGTTAATCTGAAAATTACTATAAAACTCTGCAAGAACTGATGTAAAATTCCCAAATCCTAATGTGGCATAGTTATCATAGATATCTATAGGTTTTGGTCTATCTATATTGGCGGCTCTTCCTTTTGCAGGTGTATATGTAGATGCCACAGGAACAGAAAAAATATTATATCGTATTTGCTTTTTTTGCTGTGTGACAGAATCATTAAGAACAGGAGTAGATTTAATTTTAAAAGCATCACTAATTGTTGGTGTGTATGCTTTTACAATAACCACACGTTCTGTGTCCAGAGTTTCATTTTCTTTCTCCTGAGTAAAGCCTTTTGCTCCTATTATAAAAATTGGCACAAAAAGTAACACTCTAGACCTCGCAGGTCTTAAAGACCTATAAGGTCTATTCAATTTCTTAAAATATGTAAACATACAATACAACTTCGTTTTACTAACTATTTATTACTGATCGGTTTGGATGGATGAATTTGTTTTTGCCTCTTCGGCTTTAATTTTTCTGAGTTCGGTTTGCGCTTCATCGATTACCTCAGAGAAATCGGTGAAATTTTTAATCACACTTTCCAAAATATAGGTGGCTTGATAAGCATCTTTAAGTCCGTAAAAGTTTTTAGCCATAAGCACTAGTCCTTTAGAACCGTATAATCGATATCCAGGAAAATCTTTAGATAATTTTTGAATGGTTTCATTAGAAGCTTTATAGTTACCATCTAAGTTTTTAAAATAAGCATTATAGTATAATGCTTCGGCAGCTAATTCTCCCGTAGCTATTTTTTGTACTTCGGCATAAGCGCTCTTTGCACGTTGCATATCTACGGTCATAAATGCGGCACGGGCAGTAAAAATCTTAGCATCACTTTTTACATCATTTTGAATTTTTGGATTCGCTAAAACCTTATCTGCATATTCAATAGTTTTTTGATAATTCAACAATTGATAATAAGATTTCATCAAATTAGATTGTGCAAAAATGATATTTTGTGGATAATCGGCATCACTTTCTAAACGTTCTAGCACAGGGATTGCTTTTTCATACTCACGGTTTTCCAGATACACTTGTGAGAGTCTTGCCAATGCTTGTTCTGTAAACTCGGTTCTATCCTGTTGCAGTACAAATTCGTAATGCGGGATTGCAGCATCTTTATTTCCTTTTTTGAAATATAACTGTGCCAGATGAAAATGACTTTTAAGAGCGTGTAAACCATTAGGAAATTCACTAAGGTATTTCTCAAAACCACTAATTGCACCTTTATCATTATTCTCTAAGAACTGTTTCTCTACAGCTTCAAAAGCCGTATTATCCAGATCAGCATCACTAACATCTACAAAGCTTAATCCTTTTACCCAACTAGCATATTCATTTGTTCTTCCTAAATCTACGTAGATCAATCTTGCGGTATTTACAGCCTGAATTGCTTCATCGGTACCTGGATATTCTGCCACTACTTTTTTAAATTTAGACAATGCTCTGTCTCCCTGATTTCCATTATAATAAATTAATCCTTGTTTTAGTAATGCTTTGGGTACATAAGAACTTCTGGGCATATCTCTAATCAAACGATCATAGGCTTCAATTCCTCTTTGGGTTTTATTTTCAGAAATATACACATCGCCAAGAGCAAACATGGCATCATCTCGATATGTGGATCTGGGGTACATCTTTAAGAACATTTCGAGATCCTGAATTTTTTTATTGTGTTTATTTACAAAACCGTAACTAATTGCTTTTTGATAGTGAGCATAATCAGCATCTGATCCATTTTTTTTAATTGCTAGGTTATAGGCTTCCATTGCTGGCCAGTATTTACTGGAAATAAAATGACTGTCACCTAGTCTTAAATAGGTATCTACCTGTCTTGCTTCATCGGTTTTGTTATTCTTTGAATAAGCTTCAAAATATTGAGCCGCCTGCGAATATTGTTTCAACTTAAAATAGGTATATCCCAAATTATAGTCTATATGTTCATACTCACTAGTCGATGACGCTCCTGTACTGCCTTGAAATTGTTTAAATCCAATTAAAGCATCATCAAAATTGTTTAGTAAATAATCACTTTCGGCTTTCCAATATATTGCTTTGGCGGTAAATGCTGGATCTACTTGTTCTTTTAGAGATTTATCAAAATAGATTATTGCTTCTGGGTAATTATTTTCGGTATATAGTTCTATCCCACGGTAAAAGGCTACTTTTTGATATACTTCTTTATCTGCAAAGTTTCTACTTCCTTCGAGCAAATCCATTGCTTCTTTATAGTTTTTTGATGTGATATACGAACTAATGAGCAGTTCTTTGATCTCTTCTTCAAATTCTGTGTTAGGGTATTGATCTAAATAGGATAGTAAAACTTTTGGAGCACTCTCAAAAGAGTTTCCTATCTCATAACTTAATTTTGCATAATTATAAGTAGCATCCTCCTTGATTTTAGCTTCAAAATCCATTTCTGAAGCATTCTTAAACGCATTTAATGCTTGTTGTTTTTGATCTGTTTTAAGATACGATTCTGCTAGGTGATAATAGGCATTTTGTGCTGTGGCATTACGCCCGTCTACAATTTTATTAAATTCTGAAATTGCATTCTCATACGCTCCTTGTTTATAATAAGCATAGCCCAATAAATAATAATCTGTATTGTTCCATTTGCCTTTTCGTCCTTTATATTCTTTAAGGTACGGGATTGCCTTGTCATATTCACCAAGGTTAAAATAGCTCTCTCCTATAATTTTATTTAACTCAGATTTTTCTGAGCGTTTTGCGTTTGGTAATTGTTTTAATCCTTCGGTAATAGCTTCTTCAAAATTTCCTGACTTGAAATTCATATCACTCTGAAAATACGATAAGTTCTTATTGTATTGATCCAGATCCTTTACTTCGTCAAATAATTTATCGGCTTCTTGATAATTATCCCCTTCATAAGCAATAAATCCCAGATAGTACTTTGCTTTGGCACTATATTCTGGGGAATCTTCTACGCGGTTTAAAAATTTCTTTGCTTCGTTGAATCGTTGAATTTTGAAATAGGCATACCCATTATTAAAATTATATTTCTCCTTTTCTACCCTACCTAAATTATTTTCATCAACCTTATCATACCATTTACGTGCATACGCATATTTACCATTATCAAAATAGTATGTTGCTGCATCAAGGTAAGCTGCATTACGCTTAATACTTGTAGGGTATTGCACTACAAAATCTTCTAATAGTTGATCTGCTTCTTTTTGATTTAGCCATACTGCGCAATTAGCAATATAATACGTACAATCGGCATCAATATTCTCATCCTCAGAAGCATCTTTAACTTTATCAAATAGGTTTTGAGCTGCCAGAAATTGCTTATTGTTGTATAACTCCATAGCCTGATTATACAGTACTAATTCATTGGTATAAATTGCGGATTGCTGTGCAGACATATATGTAGACAGAACAATCCCAAAGAGCATCGAGGTGATGTATTTGTTCATTTAAGTAAGTATTATAATCTAAAAAGTAAATATCGTTTCCCGCGAATAAATTTTGTGTTAAAGATAGCCTAATCTTCTTTTTAATAACGAAATATTTTTAATATAATTACATAGTAAATTTATAATTATGAATACTTTATGAGTAATAAAACTTTACTTTTAGCATAATTTACCCAAGACAGACCAATAAAATTGATAGTTTTACCTTCAATTTGAGGTTTGGGTTTCTAAAAATTGAAATATTTATTATAAAACTCTGTTATTTGTTTAAAGTGAATAAACTTGTTTCAACTTTTTCAATAAATTCTATTAAAACTATTTTCCATACCTTATTTTTTTAACAGAAAACTTTTTACTTTTACCAATATATTAATAATTCAGAATCATAAACTATGTCTAATATGGTATTAAGCCTCAAAAATGCTTCAATTTATCAACGCGAAAGCTTAATTCTTTCTGATGTTAATGTAGAAGTAAATAAAGGAGATTTTGTATATCTTATTGGTAAAACTGGTACAGGAAAAAGTAGTTTTATGAAAACATTGTATGGAGATATTCCTTTATTAGAAGGTGAAGGAAGCATTGTTGATTTTGATCTCCCTACCTTACAAGAAAATCAAATCCCGTTTTTACGCAGAAAATTAGGTATTGTATTTCAGGATTTTAAATTGCTTAATGACAGAACAGTAAAAGGTAATCTTTTATTTGTTCTTAAGGCCACAGGATGGACTGATGAAAAAGGGATGGACAGTAAAATTGATGATGTATTGGATAAAGTAGGTATGAAAACCAAGGATTTTAAATATCCATATCAATTATCAGGAGGAGAACAACAACGTATTGCTATTGCCAGAGCATTACTTAATGATCCTGAGCTAATATTAGCCGATGAGCCTACTGGAAATCTGGACCCACAAACTTCTGTCGAGGTTATGGAGGTGCTACGTGATATCAATACAAATGGTAACACTATACTTATGGCAACTCACGATTATGCTTTATTACTTAAATATCCTTCTAAAACATTAAAATGTGATGGAAATAAAGTATTTGAAGTGGTACAGAGAAAAGGGTAAAGATATATTGATCTTTACTTTAATAGACTTAGAATCTAGGCTTTTCGCAATTCTATTACTTATTCTGCATACACAATAATATATTTATCATATTACTGGTACTAGCCTATTCGCAATCCATTTTTAACAGATAAGTCAGGAGTTAACAAAGTTACTTCTTTATCTTCTCCTACAGCTCCTAAAACCAAACATTCACTCATTATATTGGCAATTTGCTTTGGCGGAAAATTGACCACTGCTATAACTTGTTTTCCTATAAGTTCTTCGGGTTGTTGGTAAAGTTGCGTGATCTGCGCAGAGGTTTTCCGTTCTCCCAATTCGCCAAAATCAACAATCATTTTATAGGCTGGATTTCGTACTTCTTTAAAAATTTCTACATGTATTATAGTGCCCACTCGCATATCTACATTTATAAAATCTTTCCATTCTAAACCTCGATCCATTTATTTTTTATTTCAAATTATTCTTAAAAGTATTGAAATTCTATTAAAAAAATAACATTTTAAATATTGCTCTTTCAAAAGAGTAATAAAAAA
>CAKMZM010000060.1:0-12335 GCA_929200365.1 uncultured Flavobacteriaceae bacterium
GTATAATAAAAATAAAGGAGAAGCTATTATTGATGATCTTGTGAATATAGTTGAAGATTTACTTACGTTAGAAAAAGATTTTGATTAAATAGCTCTTGATTATTTATAAAAAACTTCCGAAAAAACGTTTTTCGGAAGTTTTTTAAATGATATTAATCTTCAATAGAAGACTTTGACCCTTCTACAATCCTCTTTTCCATTTCTATTGCTTTTGGAAATAAAATATTATTTTCTAGATGGATATGTAAATGTAAGTCCTTTTCAAATTCCTCTAACATTGAAAAAGTAACATTATATGTATTGCAAGTATCTTCGGGAGGGGTATAATTATTCGATAACCCAGAAATTTTACGAAATCGTACTCCTTCGTTATCGTGTTCCTGCATCATCATCAAGATAGGGTTTTCTACAGTTCCAAAATGTGGTCGTTGCACGTTATGTTCTTGTTCTAGATTTTTTACCATTTTTCTAACAAAAGGGAACAGTATAATTTCTTCTTTTTTCATATGTTGTGCAAGTTCACCAGAAGCTTCACTAAATAAAGCATGGATCTCTAGTAACTCTGGATGGCGACCTCCGTGTACTTTGCAGAGTTTTTCTAAATACTGACGTAGTATTGGTATTTTTTCCTCTACATAACGGTGATGTTTCTTTTCTATATAATCTGCTAATAGATCAAGTGGCCAGGATTGATAATCAATAACAATATCATCTTTTTGAGTTAAAACATCATTTAAGTTCTCCAGAAGAGATTCAACTTCAATCTTGTTTTTGTTGCAAACCTCTTCTAATGTTCTGTCTCCTCTACAGCAAAAATCAATTCCATATTTTGAAAAAACAGCAGCAGTTCGATAATCTTTTGCAACGAATTGCCCTACCTTAGTTTTTATTAATTTATCCATAATTTATTTATTTAAGATTGTTTTATTTTTTAATGTTAAATCAAATACAAACCAACAAATGGTTACCATACCAATTGCAAAAATGATATCTCCTATAGATCGTAACCATTTTAGGATGATCATTCCCGGATGTTGCATAAATTCGGCAGAGCGAGCATACCACATTCCATGTTCTATACTTTCAAGTGCTTGCCATACACCCATAGGTAATAAGCTTAATAGTGCCATCGCTAATAATCCAATATTTAAAGACCAAAAGGAGATTTTTAATAATTTTTCATTCCAGCGTATATCTCTATAAAGGCTTCTTAGAACAAATAACATTAACCCGATTCCTAAGGTTCCGTATACTCCATATAAAGCAGTATGACTATGAAGAGGTGTAGTATTTAATCCCTGTACATAATATAATGCAATCGGTGGGTTGATGATAAATCCAAAAATACCTGCCCCGAGAAAATTCCAAAAGGCTACAGCAACCATAAAATATATGGGCCACTTATAATCTTTAAGCCAACGTGTTGCTTTAGACAATTTGTAATTGTGATATGCTTCGTAACCAATAAGCGTAAGAGGTACGATTTCTAGTGCACTAAATGTAGCACCCAAAGCCATTACAGCAGTAGGTGTTCCTGAAAAATAAATATGATGAAAAGTTCCTAAAATTCCACCAGATAAAAATATTATAGTAGCAAACAATACATTGTGTATTGCAGTTTTTGTTTTTAGAAGTCCTAATCGTACAAATAAAAAGGCGATAACCACAGTAGCAAAAACCTCAAAAAAGCCTTCTACCCATAGATGTACAACCCACCATCTCCAATATTCGGCTATTGCCAGATTGGTTTGTCTACCCCACATAAGTCCTGCTCCATAGAACATAGCTATAGCAATACAGGATATCAAAAACATGATAATGAGATTTTTTTCTTCGGTTTTTTTCTTCAATACAGGCAATAGTGGTCTGGCCATTAAGGCTAACCATAAAAATAACCCTATAAGTAGAAAAATTTGCCAAAACCGACCCAGATCAACATATTCATACCCCTGATGACCAAACCAAAAGTTTTCTACGAGATTTAGTTTTTGCATTACCCCAAGCCATTGCCCAAACATCGAACCTGCTACAATAATTAAAAGAGCAATAAATAGAAAATTAACACCAAATACCTGAAATTTTGGATCTTTACCAGATATTGAGGGAGCAATATACAATCCTGTTGCTAACCACGCTGTAGCTATCCAAAAGATAGCTAATTGAGTATGCCAGCTACGAGTAACCGAATAGGGGAGAATCTGATCCAAAGGAATGCCATAAAAACCATCTCCTTCTACGCCATAATGTGCAGTAACAATACCTAACAACATTTGCACAACCATAAGAAGGCTTACTACCCAAAAATATTTTTTTACCAGGCACATAGAAGGAGTTATTCCTTGTCTTAATAGAGGATCTTCTACAGGAGCAGGAATATGTTCATCTTCTCCCGATTTCACATGATAAAATACCATTATTCCGATAGACATGATCAAAAGAACAATACTCACTCCCGACCAGGTAAATAGACTTTTGGTAGGCACATTACCTACTAATTCTTCTGCCGGCCAGTTATGAGTATAAGAAATATTCTCGTCTGGTCTTTGTGTAACTGTTGCCCAGGTTGCCCAAAAGAAAAATGCATTCATTTTTTGCATTCGTTCTTCACTTTTAATAGTATTTTTTGGGATAGCATAGTCTGATCGTAATTGATCAAATTTGGGATCATCGGTAAACAAACCTTTATAGTAATTACTTAAATACTGTATTGCCCTGATCCTTTCTTCTGAAATAGTGATCGATTTATTTGTTTCATTGTACGTATTAGCTCGTAGGTCTTTTTGTAATCGTACCTTTAAAGCAGCTTGTTGCTCTGCATTTATGAGCTTATAGTTTGTATTAAAATCTCTTTGTGCGTAAATATCTAAGATAAATAGTGCCTCTCGATGAAGCCAGTCTGCGGTCCAATCTGGAGCGACATAAGCACCATGTCCCCAAACTGATCCTATTTCCTGCCCACCAATACTTTGCCAAATGTTTTGCCCATCTTTAATCTGAGAATTAGTAAAAATAATATCGCCACTGGGCGAAATAATTTTGTCGGGTATTGGAGGTGCTTTTTGATAAATCTCGTAACCGTAATACCCTAATACGCTAAAGGAGATTAGTAATACTGCTGCAAGTCCCAGCCATAATTTTTTTTCTTTTTTCATGAGATAGTAGTTAAAATTTTAATTCGGACAATTTTATCCTATTTAATAATAAATTTTTTTAGGTTCTTAAATATGAAGCTCCAGATTTGATCCCAAGAGCTAATTCTTCGAGATTGGTAGATTCCAACATTTTCTTTAATTCTTCTCTTACTGCAGCGAATTTATGATGAACAGGGCATGGATGATCTTCTGAGCATTTATTAAGACCCAGACCACAGCCAATATAAATACTATCCCCATCTATGGCATCAACAATTTCTGCAAGTTGTATAGATGCTATTTTATGTTTTTCTATTTCGAAACCGCCAGCGGCACCTTTTACAGAATTAACTATATTGTTTTTAGCTAGTTTTTGAAGAATCTTTGCAGTAAATGCTTCTGGAGAATTAATTTTGGCTGCAATATCTTTGAGACTTACTCGCTCTCCTTGATAAGATTTTAAGGCAATAAAAATAGCAGCTTTAATTCCGTATTCGCAGGCTTTCGAAAACATTCTATTCAAAAATTGATTACACTACAAAATTAGCAATTATTTAATTAGGATAAAAATATCCGAATTAAATAATTGCAAAACTTTTACACTTAGATTTTAACAAAAGATTAATTAGTGCGAAAATATGATATTTATCATATTTCATGTGCTGTAGTAATTCTTATTTTTACAAAATAAAAGACAAAAAAGTCTTTTATTAAAAGTAAAATAGTAAGAATATGAAATCAAAAAAACCATTTGTATTGTTATCTAGTACAGGATTGTTTATAGGCATTTTATTAATGATCCTATCTGCCTGCTCACAAAATAAGGAAGCAGAGGAAAAGAATTACCTGGGGCCAGAAGGTATTCCTGTAAGTCAGGAAATGATTGCAGAATTAACTTCACCTCCTAATGTTCCTGGACCTACAGGAAGAAGAAAAGCGAAGAAACTCATAGTAAATATGGAGGTCTTAGAAGAAGAAGGAGAGATGGCAGATGGTGTAAAATATGTATATTGGACATTTGGAGGTTCGGTACCTGGAAGTTTTATAAGGACCAAAATAGGAGATGAAGTAGAGTTTCACTTAAAAAATCATCCGGATAATAAATTACCTCATAATATAGACTTACACGCCGTAACGGGCCCAGGGGGTGGTGCAACTTCTTCTTTTGTAGCTCCTGGACACGAAGCTCAGTTTTCTTTTAAAGTGCTAAACCCAGGCTTATATGTATACCACTGTGCAACAGCTCCAGTAGGAATGCACATCGCTAATGGGATGTATGGGTTAATACTTGTTGAGCCCGAAGAAGGCCTTCCTCCGGTAGATAAAGAATATTATGTAATGCAAGGAGATTTTTATACCAAAGGAGAAAACGGAGATAGAGGGTTACAGCCTTTTGATATGAAAAAAGCTGTTGATGAAGATGCAGATTATGTGGTTTTTAATGGAAAAGTTGGCTCGTTAACAGGTGATAACGCTATTACAGCAAATGTTGGAGAAACTATAAGATTATATGTAGGTAACGGGGGACCAAATCTTGTATCATCTTTTCATGTTATCGGCGAAATTTTTGATGTCGTTAGGGTAGAAGGTGGTGATCTTATTAATACCAATGTGCAAACTACTCTGGTTTCTGCAGGGGGTGCAGCTATTGTAGAATTTAAAGTTGATGTCCCGGGAACCTTCATTTTAGTGGATCACTCTATTTTTAGAGCCTTTAATAAAGGTGCTTTAGGAATGCTCAAAGTACAAGGCGAAGAGAACAAGAAAATCTATTCGGGTAAAGAGGAAGAAGGAGTGTACCAACCCGAAGGAAGTGGAATCCAGGAAATGCCTGTTGATAAGGATGTTGTACAAACCGAAGAAACGGCAAAATCATTTCAAGAAAAAATGGAGTTCGGTAAAGCCACCTATATGAGAACTTGTTTTGCATGTCATCAAGCCGAAGGACAAGGAATCCCTAATGCTTTTCCACCTCTGGCTAAATCAGATTATCTAAATGCAGATCTAAATCGCGCAATCGATATTATTTTACATGGAAAAACAGGTGAAATAACTGTAAATGGTGTAAAATATAATAGTGTGATGACTAAACAGGATTTAACCGATGAAGAAGTGGCCAATGTGCTTACTTATATATATAACAGTTGGGGAAATTCGAAAAAAGAAGTTACACCTTCAATAGTTGCTAGTAGAAGAAACGCACATTAAAAATTAGAATAAATGACAACCTCTCCTTTAAAAATAGTTTTCTTTTTTGCTATGTGTATAGTATGTACATTAAATAGTGTTATAGCACAAATAGAAAATATGGTTACTGTTAAAGGAGGGGTTTATATTCCTTTATATGGAGTTGATTCTACCGCTGTAAAGGTCGATGATTTTTTAATGGATGTTTACCCTGTATCAAATAGTGAGTTTTTAGCATTTGTTAAGAAATACCCACAATGGAAACGAAGCCATGTAAAACGTTTATTCGCCGATAAGAATTATCTAGTGCTTTGGAAAGATGATAATACACTAAGTGATCAATTGAAACCTAACTCTCCTATAACAGGTGTTTCTTGGTTTGCTGCCAAAAAATATTGTGAGTGTCTGGGAAAAAGGCTACCCACTATTGATGAATGGGAATATGCTGCAATGGCAGATGATAAGACCATAGATGCAAGAAAAAAAGAAACCTATAATCAATATATTTTAGAATGGTATGAAACCCCTAAATCTTTTAATAATAGTATAGGCTCTACTTTTAAAAATTATTGGGGTATATATGATTTGCATGGGTTGGTGTGGGAATGGACACTGGATTTTAATTCAGTACTGATATCGGGAGAATCTAGAAAAGATGTAGATAAAGACAGTAATCTGTTTTGTGGTAGTGCAGCGGTTGGAGCTTCAGATTTAATGAATTATGCAGCGTTTATGCGCTATGCTTTTAGAGGTAGTATGAAAGCAAATTATGCAGTAAAAAATTTGGGATTTCGTTGCGTAAAAGATATTGATATAACTCCTTAAACTCATAAGATAAAACTCAAATACATAATGTATGTTAAATCATCAAATATGATTACAATGAATATCATAAAAATTTTACTATTAGGAGCAATTATTGTGTTGAGCTCTTGTAATAAAGAAAAAAAGCAAGAAGAAGTAACTGTATCAGAATCCACTTCCAAAGAACACAATACTTCTATTTCTGAACTTTCGATCTACAACTTACCTGCTATTTGGACCATGCAGAATAATAAAAAAATAGAACTCAAAGAATTAAAAGGAGATGTTCTTGTAATGGTAATGATTTATACCTCTTGTAAAGCAGCCTGCCCGAGATTGGTTGCTGATATGAGAGATATAGAAGCTCAAATTCCAGAATCTAAAAAAGAGAATGTTAAACTCTTATTAGTAAGTATTGACCCAGAGACCGATACTCCCGAGAGGCTTAAAAAATTCTCTATTGAAAATGAAATGGAATCCGATCAATGGCTGTTTCTTAGAGGTACTAAATCAGATACCAGAGAATTTGCAGCAGTTCTAGCTGTTAATTATAAAAAGATATCACCAATGGATTTTTCACACTCTAATATCATAAGTATTTTTGACCAGAGTGGGGAGTTGGTACATCAACAAGAAGGGTTAGGTGTAAACAATAAAGAAACCGTGGATAAAATTATTGAGCTGGCACATTAATTAAAAAAGAATATAGTCTTTTGTTTCCTTCTATTTAAGAATTTCATGTTTAATTTTCTGAAAACAAAAAAATAAAAGACTAATTTGTCTTAAAATATGACTTTTATCATATTTATGTCCCCGCCTCATACCTAATTTTGTCTTATATAATCAAAATAGTATTTCTTTTAAGAAATGAATTTTTGAACAATAATCTTAAATCTATTAAAATGATTAGACTAGACAAATTGATACTCTTATTTGCTGTTACTTTATTGATAAGTTGCGGAGGAAAAGAAGAAAAAAAGGAAGAACAAATTAAAATTGGAAAGAGCACAACAACTCAAAAAAAAGAAACCAAACCCGTTTCTACTGGCGTTCCTGCATCAAAAAAAGTTGATCTTACAAATAAGGGAGTAGGGCCAATCAAAAATTTGGTATTAGATGCCACTATAGATGAGAAAAAGGCTGCTCAGGGAGCCGAACTCTTTAAGACAAAATGTACTGCTTGTCATAAAACTCATAAAAAGTTTATCGGACCAGCTTTTGTTGATATTTTGAAAAGAAGAACCCCAGAATGGGTGATGAATATGATTCTGGACCCTGAAAAAATGATTAAAGAAGATCCATTGGCTCAAGAGCTATTAAAAGAACATAATGGCTCTCCTATGGCGAATCAAAGCTTAAAAGAGGAAGAAGCCAGAGCTATTTTGGAATACTTCAGGACACTGAAATAAAAGTAATAAATCAAGTATAGATAATAGCCATACGATAAGAAAATGTCTTAGAGATATTTTAAAAGAAACTATTATTTAATTGGTAGGAATAACGAAACAAACTACTTGTCCCGATAAATCAGGAGCTATGTAACCCCATTGATCTATATCAATACTCGTCTGACCGTTTAACATAATCAATATAAACACATGAAATGAGCCATAACAGTTGAGTGGGTACCAACCGAGATGCTCAATGGCAAATTCCATCTGACAACTAAAAAAACAATAAGAAAGAACAGATGAAAACAATTAAAGTAACTTTTTTCATTTTACTGTGCTTTGCTTTCTTACTAAGTTGTAAAACTGAAACAAAGAAAGAACAAGTAGATTCTACTACTAAAAGCGCAGTTACAGAAGAAACCGAAGAGAAACAAGGACAGGCATTTATTCAGAATGATGAAGCGACGCCTAATGTACTTAATATTGCTATTGGTTCTAAAGATCATACTACATTGGTAGCAGCTGTTCAGGCTGCTGGTTTAGAAAATGCCTTAGTAAATGCAGGACCCTTAATGGTATTCGCTCCTACTAATGAAGCGTTTGATACATTACCAGCCGGAACAGTAGAAAATCTTTTGAAACCAGAAAATAAAGACGCATTAGCAAATATTCTAAAATACCATGTGACTCCTGGTAATTATTCAAAAGATTTTTTGAAAAAATTTAAGAAGCTAGGTCAATCCAATGGTGTCGATGTAAAAATAACTAAAGACGGTGGTGATGTTTTTATCGGAGAAGCCAAAATTATAGCAAGTATTCCTGCTGGTAACGGAGTAGTGCATGTTATTGATAAAGTATTACTTCCTCCCTCTAAATAATAAACGAATAAAAACTGATCTGGATCAGTACAGATTTGACCTCTACAACAATAAATATAAACCAGATGAAACAAATATCTAAAATACTCTTTATAACAGCAGTACTTAGCTTGATAATAAGCAGTTGTGCCGATGTTAATAAAGATAAAAAAATAACCGATGGAGCTTTGGGGTCTAATGCCGCAGAAAAAGTCTACGTAGCCCCTGGAGAGCATGACGAATTTTATGCATTCGTCTCAGGAGGATTTAGCGGACAATTGTCTGTATATGGACTTCCGTCAGGAAGATTATTTAAAGTAATTCCTGTTTTTTCACAAGATGCAGAAAAAGCATGGGGCTATAATGAAGAGACAAAACCAATGCTCAATACCTCTTATGGTTTTGTTCCTTGGGATGATGCTCACCACCCTGATATATCACAAACCAATGGAGAAGTCGATGGACGGTGGGTTTTTATTAACGGAAACAATACTCCAAGAATTGCAAAAATTGATCTAAGTACTTTTGAGACTACAGAAATAATAGAAGTGCCTAATAGTGCTGGTAATCATAGTTCTTCTTTTGTAACAGAGAATACAGAGTATGTAGTAGCAGGAACTCGTTTTTCTGTACCCGTACCACAAGAAGATATTGCTATTAAAGAATACAAAGGAAAATTTAAAGGAGCTGTATCTTTTATTAGTGTAGATCCTGATCATGGAAACATGGAAATGGCTTTTCAGATTTTACTACCAGGTTTTAATTATGATTTAGCCCACCCAGGTCGAGGAGCCTCACATGGTTGGTTCTTTTTTACTACATATAATACAGAAGAAGCAAATTCTCTGTTAGAAGTAAATGCATCTCAAAATGATAAAGACTTTATCGCTGCAATCAATTGGAAAAAAGCAGAAGAATATATTAAACAGGGAAAATTTAAGACAATGCCAGCGAATTATGCACATAATGTGTATGATGAGAAAACGCACACGGCTACTTCTACAATGAAAAAAGAAGTAAAAGTATTAGATCCTGCAGAATGCCCAGGGTTGGTATACTTTTTACCTACACCAAAGTCACCACATGGTTGTGATGTAGACCCATCGGGAGAATATATCGTAGGTAATGGTAAGCTTTCAGCCGATCTTACAGTGCACTCGTTTAGTAAGATGATTAAGGCTATCGAAAATAAACAGTTTGATGGTGACGCATACGGAATTCCGATTATTAAATTTGAAGATGCACTGGCAGGTGTTGTTTCTCAAGCAGGTCTGGGACCATTACATACCGAGTTTGATGGTAAAGGAAACGGATATACCACGTTCTTTATTTCTTCTGAGGTAGTAAAATGGAAACTAGAAAGCTGGGAAGTAGTAGACAGAAAGCCTACATACTATTCTGTAGGTCATTTGATGATCCCGGGAGGGAACTCTAGAAAACCATTTGGTAAATATGTGCTGGCGATGAACAAGATAACCAAAGACCGTTATCTGCCAACTGGACCAGAAGTTACGCAATCTGCACAATTATATGATATCACAGGCGAAAAAATGGAATTATTATTAGATTTCCCAACTATTGGAGAGCCACATTATGCTGCTGGTATCGCAGCAGATCTAATAAAACCTCGCTCTAAAAAGATCTATAAGTTAGAAGAAAACGAACATAAGTATGCTGTTAAAAATAATGAAAATGTAAGAATAGAACGTAACGGAAAAGAAGTACACGTGTATATGACTATGATTAGAAGCCATTTTACTCCAGATAATATAGAAGGGATTAAAGTAGGAGATAAGGTCTATTTTCATATCACAAATTTAGAACAAGATTATGATGTGCCACATGGAGTGAGTATGATCGGAGCCAATACTTCTGAGCTGTTAATAATGCCTGGGCAAACAGAAACTTTTGTTTGGGAACCTAAACAAGTAGGAGTCTGGCCATTCTATTGTACCGATTTTTGTTCGGCATTACATCAAGAGATGCAAGGATATGTAAGGGTATCACCAGCATCATCTAATATAGAACTTTCTTGGTCTCTAGGAGAAGATTAATTTCGGATGTACCAGGAAGGAGATAGATTAGTTATATTTCCAAAAAAGCGAGAGGACAAAACCCCTCTCGCTTTTAAATCAACTTAAAAAAGATTGTTATCATGAAGAAGAAATCAAGAATATTAATGCTTGTAGGAGCATTGCTGCCTTTATTCCTGTTTGTATTTCCTCTTTGGAATATTACATTAGAAGCTCCTCAATATCCAACCCCATTAGGAATGGATATCTATATAAACGATTTCGCCGACATGCATCCTCATGATATTAAGAATATCAATTTGATGAATCATTATGTTGGGATGAAATATATTCCCGAATCGATTCCAGAATTCAGGATTTTTCCTATCGTGATTATAATAATGGCTTCTTTAGGTACTGTATTAGCTTTTACAACAAACTATAAATGGTTTTTGGGATGGTTTATTGTAATGGCTTTTTTAGCTTTGGCAGGAATCTATGATTTTTACCTTTGGGAATACGACTATGGTCATGATTTGGATCCAAAAGCAATAATGAAATTTACTAATCCAGATGGGACTGTTATGGGGTTTCAACCTCCTTTATTTGGAACCAAAGATATTTTAAATTTTAGAGCACATTCATACCCTCAATTGGGAGCATACTTTTTAGCAGTAGGAATGGCCTTGACCTTTATCTCTTATTTTGTAGGAAAACGTGAAAAAACTTCAAAAGCTCAATAAAAATGGAAAAATATAACTTTAACCATATCATCTTTTTTGTTTTAATGACCGTATTTTTTGGTTCGTGTAGCGTTCAACCTGAAACTATACACTATGGAGAGGATAATTGTCATTATTGTCGAATGACTATTGTCGATAAAATTCATGGAGCAGAGATGGTAACAAAAAAAGGTAAAGTGTTCAAGTTTGATGCTGTAGAGTGTATGATAAATTATTCTGCAGAGATAGATACAGAAGAAGTATCGCTTTATCTATCTAATCACTACGATGCTCCAGAAGAATTAATTGATGCAACACAAGCAACTTTCTTGATAAGTAAAAATTTATCAAGCCCCATGGGAGCATTTTTAACTTCATTTGAGAGAAAATCGAGTGCAGAAAAAGTGAAATCCGAAAAGGGAGGGGATATATTTACCTGGGAAGAACTTTTAAAACACCTAAAACATTAAAAAAAGGAATATATCTCTTAGGTGACTACCAGATAAAAATATCTTATCCCATGAAGACCAGAAACTGATCTAATTCTATATTGGTTAGTTTAGGCAGAAATCTAACCTACAGGGAAAACAAAAAAATAAATAGATGTTTCAAATCAGAAAAATACTATTTCTGGCAATCTTTCTTCTACCCGTATTGCTTCTGGGAAAGACTATAAAGGTCTGTAATTCCTGTGAAATAAAGACAATTAAAGAAGGTATTGCTATAGCCACTGCATTTGATACAGTAATGGTAAAAAAAGGAAAGTATAATGAATTTGATATTGTGATTGATAAACCTTTGACATTACTGGGTGAAAACTATCCCATAATTGATGGGGAACTAAAAGGAGGAATTATAAAAGTGATTTCTGATAATGTTACTGTAGATGGATTATTCATTATTAATGTGGGTACTAGTTATACAGAAGATTATGCGGCTGTTCGAGTGGTGAAAAGTAAAAACTTTTTGATACAAAACTTAGTATTAGAAAAGCTATTTTTTGGAATTTATATAGAGAAATCAAGAGATGGCAGAATTTTTCACAATAAGATTATAGGTGATGCAGTAGAAGAGTACAATTCGGGTAATGGAATACAACTATGGTATTCTCAAAATATAGATATAGAAAATAACATTGTTACACATGTAAGAGATGGGATTTATCTTGAGTTTGCCAATGATTGTAGAATAAAAAATAATATAAGTTCTAATAACTTACGATATGGGTTGC
>CAKMZM010000060.1:12435-17134 GCA_929200365.1 uncultured Flavobacteriaceae bacterium
AATGATTGTAGAATAAAAAATAATATAAGTTCTAATAACTTACGATATGGGTTGCATTTTATGTTTTCTAATAATGACCTGTATGAAAACAATACGTTTGAGAATAATGGGGCAGGTGTTGCTGTAATGTTCTCTAAGAAGATAAAAATGTTGACTAATACGTTTAAAGAAAACTGGGGAACAGCATCCTATGGTCTTTTGTTGAAAGAGATCAATGATGCAGAAATAACAGGGAATATTTTTAAAGAAAATACAATAGGAATTAATATCGAAGGCTCTAATCGAATTAGGTATACCAAAAACAGTTTTATAAAAAACGGTTGGGCCATCAAAGTACGTGGCGCATGTTATACAAATATATTTAGCAACAATAATTTTATGTATAATTCATTTGATGTTTCTTATAACAGTAAACTTAATGATAACAAATTTGATAAGAATTATTGGAGCGGGTATACAGGATATGATTTGGATAAAGACGGTATTGGGGATGTACCCTACAGACCAGTAAAACTATTCTCATATATTGTAAATCGAACCCCAGAAACGATTATCTTAATGAGGAGTTTGTTTATTGATATGATTGATTTTTCTGAAAAAGTCTCCCCTGTATTTACCCCTGATAATTTACTCGATAATTATCCGCTAATGAAAAGTAAGAATGATTAAAATTGATAATTTACATAAGAATTTTGGAAAGAATCAGGTTCTTAAAGGAGTCGATCTAGGTATTACTGAAGGTGGGATATTTGCAATACTAGGACCCAATGGATCTGGTAAAACAACATTAATTAAATCTATTCTTGGGATGATTATTCCTAATAAGGGTGATATTTTTATTGATGACACCCCAATTAAGAAAAGCTGGAAATATCGTCAGCAAATAGATTATTTACCACAGATAGCTAATTTTCCTGCGAACTTAACTGTGAAAGAATTGATTAGGATGATCAAAGATTTGCGAAATAAACCTGGAGATGATGCTGCATTGATAACCGCTTTTCAATTAAGGTCTTTTTTGGATAAGAAACTAAGTAACTTGTCTGGGGGAACAAAACAAAAAGTGAATTTAGTATTAACATTAATGTTTGATAGTCCATTAATTATTCTAGATGAACCTACTACAGGACTTGATCCTATTGCTTTGTTAGAGTTAAAAAAAATAATACAAAAAGAAAAAACAAAAGGAAAAACAATTTTGATTACTTCTCATATCATGAGTTTTGTTGAAGAGGTTGCTGATGAAATTGTTTTTCTCCTTGAAGGTAAAGTGTATTTCAAGGGAAATATAAGCACTTTAAAACAAAAGACTAAGGAAACCGATTTCGAACATGCGATTGCTAATTTGCTAAAAGAAAACAATGCTTAAGATTTTAAAATATAGTTTTTACGACCTTATTCGTAGCCGATGGAGTTATGTGTACTTGCTTTTTTATTTAGCATTGGGATTTGTATTATTATTCCTGAATAATGATTTGTCTAAAGCCGTAATCACTTTGATGAATGTGATTATCATTCTTGTACCTCTTATCGGAACTATTTTTGGAGTAATGTATTATTATAATTCTAAAGAATTTACAGAATTACTTTTGGCACAACCCATTAAAAGATCATCTATATTTCTTGGGCAATATCTGGGAGTAGCACTTTCTCTTTCTATGAGTTTGATAATAGGGTTAGGGTTACCATTTACTATGTATGGTCTCTTTCAATCGAATACCATTTGGGAATTTTTATTACTTCTCATTACAGGTACATTTTTGACATTAATTTTTACCGCACTGGCATTTAACATTGCGCTGTATAATGAAAACAAGATAAAAGGGTTTAGTTATGCTATTTTGTTCTGGTTATTTATGGCAGTAATCTATGACGGTCTTTTTCTAATGTCATTAATCATGTTCGAATCATATCCATTAGATAAATTTTCAATAGGAGTAACTTTATTTAACCCTATTGATTTGTCCAGAATTTTGATCTTATTGAAACTTGATATTTCTGCTTTACTAGGATATACCGGTGCTGTTTTTCAGAAATTCTTCGGGACTAATTTAGGAGTAATTTTATCTTGTATTGCGCTTTCTATTTGGGTATTTTTACCTACATTCAACATTTATAGAAAATCTAAGAAAAAAGATTTTTAACGCTAGATTTATTGTACCGAAGAGACTGTTGCATGATAAATTCAAAACGAGACACCATGATATCACTCGCCTTTTTTCTATTGGCAGCTGCACTTGGTGTTTTTTTAAGATTTTTATATGTTTTTGATATATCTGTCGACTATAGATATATTGTACATACTCACTCTCATATTGCATTATTAGGATGGGTGTATATTGGTTTAACAACGTTGCTTTACAAATTGTATTTGAGGAAGAGTAATGTTGGTAAAGGATATAGAAATATTTTCTGGTTTACTCAATTTACTTTATTAGGAATGTTGTTTAGCTTTCCTTTTCAAGGATATGCGTTATTCTCGATAACTTTTTCTACACTATTTCTTTTCGCTTCGTATTGGTTTACTTGGTTTTTTATTAAAAATATCCCCGAGAAGTTTAAGAATACAAAATCTTATAAATGTATCAAGGTTTCTTTATGGTATATGGTTATTTCTAGTATTGGTCCCTGGGCATTAGGGGCGATAATGGGTACATTAGGAGCAGATTCTATCTGGTATAGACTAGCCATTTATTTTTATTTACATTTTCAGTACAACGGATGGATGATACTAGCTTTATTTGGGTTACTGATTTTTATTTTTGAAGATCAAAAAGTAAGTATCTCTAATAGTGATTTTAATGGCTTCTTCTGGGCAATTAATCTAGGGATTATTTTAAGTTTTTTCCTTTCGGTATTGTGGACTAAACCAGCAAGTATTTATTATATTTTGGGAGGAGTAGGTAGTTTGCTTCAGTGCATAGCATTTTTGATATTTATTAAACTACTAATGAAATCAAGAATGATATTAAGTACTGTGTTTTCTGGTTTTCAAAAAAAACTATTGAAAACAGTAGGGATTCTATTACTAATTAAGTTTTTATTGCAGATAGCCTCTGCTTTTCCGTATGTTGCGAATCTGGCTACTACTATCATAGATTTTACCATTGGTTATTTACATTGGACTTTTCTAGGAGTAGTAAGTATTGGTTTATTTGTATTCTTAGACTATTTTAAACTTATTAAGATTCCTAAAAAAGGATATTACATCTATCTTTTTGGGTTTGCTCTTACAGAACTATTGATTTTTTATAAAGGGGCAGTTATTTGGCTTGATTTTATTTTTATTGAAGAGTATTTTCTTGCACTTTCAATAGCGAGTATTGTGGTCTTGATTGGTATTAGTTTTCTTTTTATAACTAATTTAAGATCAATCAAAATATAATCTCAGAAGAATAGAGATATCTTATCAAGTATTGTATGGCTATCCATTTCAGATTCAGATGGTTTAATTCTACTTTGTCATCTTACCAATGGTGTTGGTAAAAACGCGTTAGGGATTGCAGTGAAAATCCCACAGCCCGACGATAGGAGGTGCGAGGAATTGTAAGGAAAAGCCCAACCCGACAGGGAAACGCTCTTAGATAACAAAGTAGGTTTAATACTAATTATCAATATTCATCGCTATATGGCATAAAGAAATAATATATCACATTAGTTTTAACACTTCGTTTTTACTAAAAGAATTTAATTCTGTTTTATTTACAAAAGCTACAACTCATTTAGAGTTTTCTCTACTGTACTCTATTAATAACCAGTCTATTACCTTGTTGACAAAAAACACTTTTGAATCTAGTAACGAATTTATGATAAAGCTTAAAATTATTAGGCGTATTACTATTCATAGTTAATTTTTGCCATGTACTAAACAACATTTTATAAGATTTTTGGTTGAATTTGAAACCGTAACACCGTTTTTAGTTTTTCTGAGTCAACCTTTCTAAAATCAGATAAATAGATTTCTCGGTGTGCTTTGGATAATCTTTCTACTCCTTGACTTGTCGCGAACTGTTCCATAAATTCAAAACTTTTAGGTTCATTATCATAATGCCCTAGATGCATCATTTGAATACATGTGCCATCAGTAATAGTTTCAAATTGTAATTGCTCGTTTAGTGGATGAGGTTTTTTCTTTTTGATGAGTATTAACATTTTGTTAAAGAAATCTTCGGTAACAAAATTAGGTTGACGAATCATCAGTTTAAATACCAAATCATCTTTGTTTAAGGTACCATCATAATGTTTTTTAGCTTCTTTATTTAAATCCCAAATGCCTTCTAACGGATATACTGTATAATCGTTATACCCTCCTGATGGTTGCTCCATTTTCTTCAGATTCATTTTAATGGTATAAGAAATTGGATATAAGACGGAAATGCAATCTGCAAAATAGCTACTATCAGGATTTCCTTCACCAGAAATAGTTATAAATTTTTGTGCGGAAACATTTATAATTTCAGGCTTTGTTTTGGGCAGATATAATACCTTTTCTGATTTTCTCCATTCGTGTTTCATATTTCAAATTTATCTATCATAGGGTCTATGACCTGGGATAATTTTAATGTTTCTTCTTTACTATATGCTGGATTTGATTTTGCCAATACCAAAACTACGGTACCTATTTTTTCCTGTATTGCTATGTTCATTTTTTGTTTTTCATTACATCCCATTAATACTCCTATCAATGCTACAATTCATA
>CAKMZM010000061.1 GCA_929200365.1 uncultured Flavobacteriaceae bacterium
ATCCTGATAATGTAGATGCGGTTCGTACTTTGATGAATATATTCTATCAATTAGATGATCCTAAAGCTGATGAAATGAAGAATAGACTTAAGGCTATAGAAGGAGGCAACTAGGAGTAAGCTTTAAAAAGATCATAAAAAAAACCAGAATATATATTCTGGTTTTTTTTATGGAACTCATTTGAATTATACCAAATGAGTTATAAAATGCGATATAATAAGAGAAGAAATGAACACGTATATTTATTGTGTTTTATCTAAGTACATGATAAAAAATTAGGGTAAATATTTAAGTAATTGATTATTAGAATATTATTAAATTTTTGTTTCACAGATCTCTAAGACCTGTGAGGTCTTGATAAACCATAAAATTATTAGGCGTATTGCTATTCATAGTTAATTTTTGCCATGTACTAAAGTTTTATAGTTTTAAGCAAAATTTTAAGGATTACCTATAATGAAGCCTTTTTTGAGTAGCATAGCCATAATATAATACTTATGCTACAAATGAGGTAATATCTATCTTAGTTCAGCTCCTAATTTATTTTCAAAATTGTATTGTAATTTATTCATAATCTTATCGATTTGTTTATCGGTAAGGGTTTTGTTATCATCCTGTAAAATGAAGCTTACAGCATATGATTTTTTTCCTTTTGGAAGATTTTTACCCGTATACACATCAAATAGATTTACATCTTTTAAAATTTGCTTTTCGGTTTGCTTGGCAATAGTATAAATTTCTTCAAACTTTATAGAATCCTCTAGTAGTAAAGCAAAATCACGACGCACTTCGGGAAACTTTGGAATATTGGTGTATTTTATTTTATTGTGTTTTGCATACCCTATAATAGCATCCCAGTTAAAATCGGCATATAATATTTCCTGAGAAATAGAGAAATGTTTAAGCACTGATTTTTTTAAAATCCCAAAATCTACTAATTGAGTTTTACCAATACTTAAAGAAAGACCTTCAGAAAAAATATCATTTTTTACAGGAGATGTTCTCAACCTTGTCAGTCCGATACGTTCTAAAACAGCGCATACTATTCCTTTTAAGTAAAAGAAGTCACTTGTTTGCGTACTCATAGTCCAAGTTTCTTTGGATCTATTCCCAGAAATAATAATACTTAGATGTTTGTTCTCTATCCTTTTATCCTCATAATTATGATATGTTTTTCCAAATTCAAATAATTTAAGATCTGATCGCTTTCTATTACTATTATATGATACAGCCTCTAATCCAGAAAATAGCATAGATTGCCTCATTACAGCCAAATCATTACTAAGTGGATTTAGGATTTCTACATTATTCTCATCTTTAAGTTGTTCACTCAAGGCAGTATAACCAGAAGTGGTAAGTGAGTTGGCTAACATCTCATTAAATCCCTGACCAACGAGTTGATTTGATATGGCATTCTGTATAGTATTGTTAGAGAATTTATCAATATTAGATATAGAAGCATTTAATTTTTGAGTAAAACGAATAGTGTTGTACCCGTATACTCTAAGTATTTCTTCTATTATATCAACCTCTCTTTGTACATCATTTCGATATGCGGGAATGGTAAGACCTATTCCTGTCTCTGTTATACTATTAATTTTAATATCTAGCGAAGTGAGAATCCTTTTAATAGTATCTTGAGGTATTTCTTCACCAATTAACTTAGTCACATTTTCAAAAGAAAGAAAAACTTGAAAATCTTCGATTTTTTTTGGGTATAAGTCTATAATTTCGCTAGAAATATTCCCTCCTGCAAGCTCTTGTATTAATAGAGCCGCTCTTTTTAAGGCATATTCTGTAATATTTGGGTCAATACCTCTTTCAAATCTAAAAGACGCATCTGTATTTAAACCATGTCGTTTTGCTGTTTTACGAATGCTAATAGGATCAAAATAGGCACTTTCTAAGAAAATTGATGTTGTTTTTTCTGTAACACCAGAGTTTATTCCTCCAAATACACCAGCAATACAAAGAGGTTTTATAGCATCACAAATCATAAGATCTTCCTGGTGTAGCTCTCTTTCTACTTCATCTAAAGTTGTAAATTTAATACCAGCATCAACCGTTTTTACTTCAATTTTATTTCCTTCAATATAGTGTGCGTCAAATGCGTGCAAAGGTTGCCCTAACTCATGTAAAACATAATTGGTAACATCTACAACATTATTTTTCGGAGTAATTCCTATCGCTTTTATTCTATGTTGCAACCATTCAGGAGATTCTCCTACTTTAATATCAGAAATTGTTACACCACAATATCTAGGTGCCAGCTCAGTATTTTTGACTTCGATGTCAATTCTATTTAGCCTGTTTTCTACTCTAAAATTACTTACTGAAGGAGTAATCAGTTCTATATTAAGATCTTTTTGTAGTAGCCCCGCTTTTAGATCACGTGCAGTACCCCAATGACTCATTGCATCTGCACGATTGGGGGTTAATCCAATTTCAAACACGGTATCATTTTCAATATCAAATATATTTGCAGCCTTAGCACCCACAGTAATATCCTTATTTAAAACCATAATTCCATCGTGGCTTGCTCCTAGACCTAGTTCATCTTCGGCACAGATCATACCATGACTTTCTTCTCCCCTTATTTTTCCTTTTTTTATGATCCATTCTTCACCCTTGTCATTATAGAGCTTTGTACCAATAGTAGCTACAGGTACTTTTTGCCCTGCAGCAACGTTAGGAGCACCACAAACAATCTGGACTGGTTCACCACTCCCCAAATCTACTTTGGTGATTTTAAGCTTATCTGCATTTGGATGTTTTTCGCAATTAAGAATTTGCCCGATAACAACACCTTCTAGCCCTCCTTTTACGCTTTGATAGGATTCTATTCCTTCTACCTCCAATCCCAAATCGGTAAGGAGCTCTCCAGTTTTTTCTGCATTCCAATCAATATTAATAAATTGCTTCAGCCAGTTATATGAAATCTTCATGTGTGATCTTTCTAAATTCAGTGGTAAAGATAATATATTGGGCAAAGGATACAAATAGTTATATGTATATCTATAAATATTTTGTAGTATATTTATAATAGTTTATTCTAATTAAATTTAATATTATGAAAACAGGAATTAAGTTATTTATTATTGTGTTTCTTTTCGGAATAACTTCTTGTACAGATAAGAAGAAAGAAGAGGAAGAAACCAAAGCAGTTATAGAAAAAATAGAAGCCGTTGAATCTGAGTTAGATCAAATCTCAGCAGAGGTAGAAACTAAAGTAGAAGAATTAGAAAAATCGTTAGAAGATTTGGATAGTATCTAAATTCTTTTTAGTAATAAATCTTCATACTCTTAATCATTTTAACATTAACAACAACAATCATGAAATTTATACAATTAGTATTAGTATTTGTTTTGATTTTCACTTTAGGAAATCAGGTAACAATTGCTCAGGGAAAATCTCAGGAAGCAAAAGAAAAAGTAGCTAAGAAAAAAGAAAAAATAAATAAGAAGGTACAAAAGGCAGAAGAGAAAGTAGAAAAAGCAAAAGAAAAAGTAAACGAGAAGGTACAAAAAGCAGAAGAGAAAGCAGAAAAAGCAGAAGAGAAAGCAAAAGAGGCTACAGATAAAGCTATTGAAAAAGCTGAAGAAAAAGCTAAAAAGGAAGTAAAAGAGAAGGTTTATGATAAAAATAAAGAGGGGTTAACAGGTAAGGAATTCGGAGTGGCTAGAGCTGAAGATGCTAAGAATATGGCGGAAGAACGTAATGAAGTGTTGAAAAAGAATGAAGAAAGAATAACCAGAGGTAAAGAAAAGATTGCAGCTGCAAGAGAGCGTTTAGAAAGAGAAAAAGAAAAAGAAGGAGACGAGGCCTCAAGTGTTAAAGAAATTACAGCAAAAGAAGCTAAAATTGCTATAGCTGAAAAAAAACTAAGAGCCTTAGAGGAATCCATTGTAAAAGGAAAAGAAAAAATAAAAGAAGGAAAAGAAAAACTAGATAAATTATATTCAAAAGAACAATAAAATATCTTGAAGTCCACAAGTCGGGCTATTAGAGTCTAAGAAATTAATAAAATCTAATGAAATTATAAAAAGTCCAGTAAGTTTTAAGTAACTTTCGGGACTTTTTATATTATATAAATGATGAGAAAAACAGCTATATTTATTCTATTTGTTATCACTATTTTTTTTTCCTGTAAGAAAGAAAAATCATCTGATATAATTGAGTTTAAAAGTGGTCCCTGGAAAGCAACTTTAGAAGTTCAGGATAATAAAAAACTTCCTTTTTTGATTGAAGTAATGGAGGATCAAACTTTAAAAATTTTTAATGCTGAAGAAACAATTGATGTAGATGAAGTGAGGGTGTATGGAGATTCGGTTATAATCAAGATTCCTGTTTTTGAGGGGTATATAGCTGGTCGATTTGTAGATTCGATGACAATTTCTGGAAGTTTTATTAAAAAAAGCCAGAGTAGAGCAGTACCTTTTATAGCAAAATATGGTCAACAGGATCGATTTGATATTGTTTCAAAACCAAAACACAATATTACTGGAAATTGGGAGACAGTTTTTAGTAAAGATAAAGAAGAAGACAGGTATATTGCCAAAGGCATTTTTAAACAGAACGGAAACATTGTTACAGGTACATTTAGAACAACTACAGGAGACTACCGCTATTTGGAAGGTATTTTAAATAATGATCAATTACAGTTATCAACTTTTGATGGAGCACATGCATTCTTATTTACTGCACAGGTTACAGATAGTACATTAAATGGGCATTTTTATTCGGGTAATCACTGGAAAGAACCTTTTGTAGCTAAAAGAAATGAGAATTTTACATTACCTTCTGAGGATTCATTAACATTTCTGAAAGAAGGATATGATACATTAGAATTTAATTTTCCTGATGTTGAAGGGAATCAAATTTCGCTTAAAGATGAGCGGTTTAAAAATAAAGTAGTTATCGTACAGGTTATGGGAACCTGGTGCCCTAATTGTATGGATGAAACCAAATATTATGTAGAGTATCAGAATAAAAATAAAAATAATGGAGTTGAATTTGTAGCGTTAGCTTTTGAATATGCAAAGACCAAAGAAAAAGCATTTAAATCCATAAAACGATTACAACAAAAATTAGGAGTGACATATCCCATTCTTTTGGCTCAATATGGAACTTCAGATAAACAAAAAGCACAAGAAAAACTGCCAATGCTAAACCATGTGTTATCATATCCAACCACTATTTTTATTGATAAAAAAGGGCAGGTGCGCAAAATACATACAGGATTCAATGGCCCAGCTACAGGTCAGAAATACATAGATTTTAAAGAGGGTTTTGAAAACTTTATTAATCAGTTGTTAAAAGAATAACGTGGTTTAACAATCAATTATGACTTTCTTTTTGAGTTTAACATTACTGTAACATTAGAGTTGAGATATAGCTCTTACATTGTTTAGGTTAGAAATTAGATTTAATTTCTTTAAGTGGTAATAATTATTCAAAAAAAACAGTCATGAAACAATTCAACTTAATTACAACTTGTATTGTGAGCGCAATGATGTTGCTCTCAATTCAAACAAATGCACAACTTACCACTCCAGAGGGAAGTCAGCGTGCACAGGTAATGCAACGTGTAGGGATTACTAACATCACTATTGATTATGGGAGACCAAGTGTAAAAGAACGTGAAATCTGGGGAAAACTAGTTCCTTATGGATATAATGACTTAGGTTTTGGAACATCAAAAGCAGCACCATGGAGAGCTGGGGCTAACAGCAATTCGACAATAACATTTACTCACGATGTTAAAATCGAAGGAAAAGATATTAAAGCAGGGACTTATGGACTTCATATTGCACTAAAAGAAGATGGTGGGGCTACGGTTATATTTTCTAATAATGCTACTGCCTGGGGAAGTTATTTTTATGATGAAAAAGAAGATGCTTTACGTGTAGATGTAACGACTAAAGAAGCCATGCATACAGAACTGTTAACATTTTTGTTTCCAGAAGTACAGGCAAATAGTACAATAGCATCCTTGAGGTGGGAGAAAAAAGAAATTTCTTTCAAAATTGAAGTAGAAGTAGGAGGGATAGTAATAGATGAGATTAAAAAAGACCTTCAGGGTAATGTTGGATTTACTCAGACTAATTGGGATAATGCAGCAAATTATGCTTTTAATGCAGGAGAGGTAGATCAGGCATTAGAATGGGTGAATACATCTATATCTGGTAGTTTTTTTAGCAAAGAAACGTTTGCTAATCTTTCTTTAAAATCACGTATTCTTGTCAAGCAAGGAAAAACAGAAGATGCTATGAGTTTTGTGGATAAAGCTGTAAAATTAGGAAATACTATAGAGGTGTATCACTTAGGAACAAGTCTTATCAAACTTGGACAAAAAGAGAAAGCATTATCAATTTTGAAGGATAACGTGAAGAATAATAAAGGTGCGTGGCCCTCAAATTATGGGTTAGCAAAAGCGTATTCGGCAACTGGGGATTATAAAAATGCAATAAAAACAATAAATACATCACTAGGTAACACTCCTGATGGATTAAAAGGAAGACTTAATGGTGATTTAGAAAAACTTAAAAATGGAAAAGATATAAATTAAGTTAGTAACAGTTATATGATATAAAAAAAGGTTTAGAGCAATTCTAAACCTTTTTTTACTGAAATGAAAACTGAATTGTTGGTATTATAGAACTATGATAGAAAGAGGTTTTATTGTACAATGATCTTATGTTAAATTATGGCATTAACGTATCTTTGCGCTACCAAATTATTATATTATGAGTAAAGCCGTTTATATTGCTACTATAGAACCTAATAGTGGTAAATCTATTGTTGTTTTGGGTATGATGCGTATGCTTTTGGGTAAAGTGGCTAGAGTAGGATATTTTAGACCAATTATTGATGACCTTGCAGCAGGAGAAATCGATAATCATATCAATACTGTAATATCGCATTTTGAATTAGATATTAATTTTAAAAAAGCTTATGCGTATACAAGAAGTGAGGTACTTCAAAAGTATAACCAAGGTAAATCAGGTGAGATTATAGATGAGATTATCAGAAAATATAAAAGTCTTGAAGAAAGATTTGATTTTATATTAGTAGAGGGTACTGATTTTTCTGATGAAGGTAATATCATTGAGTTTGATATTAATGTCATTATTGCCAAAAATCTGGGCATTCCTGCTGTTATAGTAGCAAGCGGAATTGATAAACAAAATGATGAAATTGTTAGTAATCTAAAACTGGCATACGATACTTTTAATAGTAAAGATGTAGAAGTTTTGGCTATGGTAGCTAATAAAGTTACCCAAGGTTGTGAAAAACAATTAGAAAGTAGTTTTGAAAAAGATTTTGGTAATAATGTCGATCGTATTATTATCCCCAAAATTAATTCTTTGATTAATCCTACTATCAAAGAGATTGTAAATGAATTAGATGGCAATGTGTTGTTTGGCAAAGAATATCTTAATAATCAAGCAGGGAGTTTTGGAGTAGGAGCAATGCAATTGCGTAACTACCTTACACATCTTAAAGATAATAGTCTTGTCATTACCCCAGGGGATCGTGCTGATATCATTTTGGGAGTATTGCAAGCCAATATTTCTGATAATTATCCTAAGATTTCGGGAATTATACTTACTGGAGGAATTATTCCTGAATCACCAATACTTAAATTAATAGAAGGGGTCTCTTTATCATTCCCTATTATATCGGTACCTAGTGGTACATTTTCTATTACCAATAAGATAGGAGCAATCAAGTCTAAAATTTATTTAGACAATCTACAAAAGATAAATACTTCAATTAGCATATTCGAAAAATATGTTAATGAGGATCGATTGGCCGATAAACTGATTACATTTAAGTCAGAAGGATTAACTCCTAGAATGTTTCAATATAATTTATTAAAACGTGCTCTGAAACATAAAAAACATATTGTTCTTCCAGAAGGGTCTGATGAAAGAATCCTAAGAGCAACCTCCAGATTATTAGCTTCAGGTGTTGTGGATATTACTTTAATCGGAAATGAAAAGAAAATAAAGAACAAGGCTACAAAACTGGATATTCCAATAGATTTTGATAAAATACAGATTGTTTTCCCGACAAAATCACCGCATTATAATGATTATGTACAAACATTTTATGAGTTAAGAAAGCACAAAAATGTAAACCTGGATATGGCCAAAGATATGATGGCAGATGTATCCTATTTTGGTACGATGATGATATACAAAGGTCATGCAGACGGGATGGTATCGGGAGCAGTACATACTACACAACATACGATTAGACCAGCATTACAATTTATAAAGACCAAACCAGGAGTAAAAGTTGTTTCTTCTGTATTCTTTATGTGCTTAGCAGATCGGGTATCAGTCTTTGGTGATTGTGCAATTAACCCTAATCCTAATGCAGAACAATTGGCAGAAATAGCAATTTCTTCTTCAGAATCTGCAGCAGCATTTGGGATTGAACCAAAAGTAGCCATGTTATCATACTCATCAGGAAACTCTGGTAAAGGAGAAGATGTAGAAGTCGTTAGAGAAGCAACTGCTATTGTAAAAGAAAAACACCCTGATCTAAAAATAGAAGGACCTATACAATATGATGCAGCAGTAGATTTAGAAGTGGGTCAAAGTAAGTTGCCAAATTCTGAAGTAGCAGGCCAGGCAAGTGTTTTGATATTTCCAGATTTAAATACAGGAAACAATACCTATAAAGCAATACAGCGAGAAACGGGAGCATTAGCTATTGGTCCAATGTTACAGGGGCTAAATAAACCAGTTAATGACCTGAGCAGAGGGTGTACTGTCGATGATGTGTATAATACTGTAATAATAACAGCAATCCAAGCTCAGGGATTATAAAAACAGAATGAAGAAATGTATATTTCTAATACTCTAAACTCTTAAAAAATATGCAAATACTTGTACTAAATTCAGGAAGTTCATCTATAAAATTTCAACTGTTTATTATGCCTGATACAAAGGTAATTTGTTCGGGACTAATAGAACGCATTGGTTTAGAAAATGCCAAAATCTCTTACACATCAGAGATACATAAAGTTGAAAAAACTGAGAGTGTGAATACTCATAAAGAAGGATTACAACTAATGGCTAGCTATTTGATGGATGATAAAATAGGAGTGATCCAGTCGGCATCAGAAATTCATACTGTTGGTCATAGAGTAGTTCATGGGGGGAGTACTTTTGCAGAAACAGTTGTAATTACCAAAAAAGTAAAACAAAAAATCGAGAAACTTTCTGCTTTAGCACCATTGCATAACCCTGCAAATTTAGAAGGAATACTGGTTGCAGAAGAGATTTTTCCCAAAGCACAACAAGTAGCTGTATTTGATACAGCTTTTCATCAAACTATTCCTGTAGAAGCCTATAAATATGCTATCCCGAATAAATTTTTGGACGAGCATAATATTCGAGTATATGGTTTTCATGGGACCAGTCATAAATATGTTTCAGAAAAAGCTATTGAATTTTTAGGAAAGAAAAAATCTAAGATTATTACCATTCATTTGGGAAATGGATGTAGTATGACAGCTATTCAGGATGGTAAAAGTATTGATCATACGTTGGGATTTGCACCTATGAATGGATTGATTATGGGAACCCGATCTGGAGATATCGATCCTGCTGTGATCTTTTATATAGTTAATTCTTTAGGATATTCATTAAAAGAAGTAAATGATCTTTTACAAAAAGAAAGTGGAATGCTAGGATTAACAGGGTATAGCGATTTACGAGATATTGAATCTGAAGCAGAAAAGGGAAATACAGACTGCCAGTTAGCACTGCAAATGAGTGCATATCGTATCAAAAAAGTTATTGGAGCATACGCTTCGATAATGAATGGTTTGGATGCTATTGTATTTACTGCAGGAATAGGGGAGAACTCTAATGTAATTAGAGATTTGGTATGTAAAGATCAAGAGTTTATAGGAATCCAATTAGATGATAAAAAAAACAATATTCGATCTGAAGAAATACGAGATATAAGTTTACTGTCTTCAAAAGTAAGAATATTAGTTATCCCTACTAATGAAGAATTAGAGATTGCCAAACAATCTTTTTTAAAATCAGTTAGACTCTAGTTTATAACTGTATTGATTTATGTTTAATTATTTCTATATATCCCAGCCTTTCCCAAAGGGAAAGAGCTAGTATTTAGTATTGTTTTGGAAAATTAAGAAACCAATCTCTTTGAAAAAGGAAATTTGTCGTACACCTCTGCATAACAGATTTCTGGTAACGGATTGGTTATTTGCACCCCTGCATAACAAAATTCTGGTAGCGGATTGGTTATTTGTACCCCTGCATAACAAAATTCTGGTAACGGATTGGTTATTTGCACCCCTGCATAACAAAATTCTGGTAGCGGATTGGTTATTTACACCCCTGCATAACAAAATTCTGGTATTAGATTATTGATTTACAACCTTTAGTGAGGCATTATCAATTTAAAAAATATCAACACAGCTATAAACTAGAGTTAACCAATTATCAAAAATTAAAACATTTTATTAGATCTTATAGTTTTTTATAACTTGCAAGAGTCTTAATAGATTGGTCATGTAACGATTTGGTAATTGACCAACAATGCTGCTTTTGAATTTTGATGAAGCTACAATAATCCAGAAGGTAGTTATTTGCGAATTGATAGACAACAAAATAGTGCTGATAGCCGAGGTGTCCTTAGAGTGAGAAAGTCAAAAGAGACTAACAAATCTCTCTTGATACGATGCAATCAATTTATAGATTTACCTTAAATTTAAAGTCTGCTATTAGAAGGATAAAGATAGTATGATAATAAATTATAATGAATATATTTATCTTAATGTTCCTGTAGAAAGTTATTGTATTGAGAAGTAAACCTAAAAAACGAGCTTGTAACAATTTGTCCTAACTATATATATTAGGATGCATATCTAGTATACATGTACAGATGTAGTTAATTAGAAAAATGAATAGTGAAAAAATCTTAAATGAAATTGGAAAAATATATTCTCCACTATCTATTGAATGTCAAAAAGATTTCATTAAGAATTCAAAAATTGAGACATTCAAAAGAGGTGAGATTGTGGTTCGTGAAGGGCAATTTTCTAAAAAAGCTTATTTAATTGTACAAGGTTGTGCAAGGGCATATTATTTGAAAGACGGTAAAGATATTTCAGACTGGTTTACTTTTGAAAAAGAGTTTATGACCTCAATTGTTAGCTTTTTTAGTAAAGAACCAAGTCCTCATTATATTGAATTTGTTGAAGATTCGATGGTTCTTGAGTTTTCAAGAGATATGGTTGATATCCTTGCTAACAAGTATCATGATTTTGAACGTTTTATTAGTAAAGTAGTGACCGAAACTATGTTAGGCTTGTGTGAAAGATTATATACAATTCAATTCAATAAAGCAGAAGATAGGTATAAACACTTATTAAATATTTACCCCAATATAACAAACAGAATTCCCCTTACTCATATTGCTTCCTATTTAGGTATCACCCTTGAAACTTTGAGTAGAATAAGAAATCATAAAAACCGAATTTGATTTATATCAAATGATAAATCTTCTATTAAAATAATCTTTGTAAAAAGAATAAAAAAATGGAAGAAAATAACAAACAACTAAAATCTATTTGGGGAAAATGGTGGGAGCCAATAAGAAAATGGTTTTATCCAGCTTGGTTAATATATGAAACTTCAATTCGTTTTTATGATTATGCACTATCTGTTCATAATTATTTTATAAAACAGCATAATTATATCGCATCTTATATTGGAGAAACTGGTGCTCAAACTATAGATGTTTCTTGTAGTGTTGCCACTTTTGTTATTTGTTCAGCCTTTCTAACAGTACCTGCTTGTTTTGCTTTATACAAATTCTTTAAATCAGAAAGGTTAACGAGTATTCAATTTGAAGATAAAATAAAACCCTTTTTTTAAAAATGATGAAAAGAATACTAATCATAAATGGTCACCCAGACAAGGAGAGTTACAATTTTGGACTGTCAGAAGCTTATAAAAAAGGTGCAAAAACTTCTAATGCCGAAATTAAGGAAATTAATATCCGAGAATTAAACTTCAATCCAAATTTGCAATTTGGATACAGAAAACAAACAGAACTCGAACCAGACTTACTGGATGCCCAAGCTAGATTAAAATGGGCAGATCATTTAGTTTGGATTTATCCTGTATGGTGGGGTTCTGTACCAGCAATTATGAAAGGTTTTTTGGATAGAGTCTTACTTCCTGGATTTGCTTTTAACAAAAAAGAAAACTCTTTGTGGTGGGTTAAGTGTTTAACTGGAAAAACAGCACGAATTATCTGTACATTAGATCAACCATCGTGGTATTACAAATGGTTTAATAGAGGTCCTAGTCATAATGCTATGAAAAAAATGACAATGAATTTTGTTGGAGTAAAAAGAGTGAGAATCACGGTTATCGGACCTGTCAGGTTATCTAAAGAAGAGTTTAGAATAAAATGGTTAAAAAAAGTTGAAAAACTAGGGCAAATGAACAAGTAACACCTTTTTATCTTTTAAATCTCTTATACATCATACTTCAAGATAAAATAGAACCGATCAATATATATAAAAGCCTTGAAACAAAGTAGCTTCAAGGCTTTTAATGATTTATTAATTTATTCTTTATCTAGTTTTTGATAAATCTTTTTGTATAAGTATTGTCTGTAGTTTTTACATTCAGGATGTACAATCCAGATGCTAGATTTTTGACATTGATTTTATTTGTAAATGTACCTGAATCAATAATTTTTCCTACTACATTCATTATGATATACCTGTTATTAACAGATTCTTTAATAGAAACATTTAGGATACCTGTAGGTGTTGGGTTAGGATATACCTTAAATGTAATGTCAGAAGGTATTGTACTTACAAAATTTGTAACAACAGTTCCAATGTTTACAGTATAGTCTTCTACTTCACCATAATCAAATGCTCCACAGGGTTCAGGAATGGTGTTATAACGCATAGATACACGCATTCTAGTTGCTCCAGGAGTGGCTCCTGCAGGAACTGTAAAGGTACCACTTACAGGTGTAGTCTGAGAAGGAGCATTAGTCCATACTTGTTCTCCTGGATCAATAAAATCTCCATCCTGATTGTAATCTATCCATACACCATAAGCTTCATTGTATTCTGTTCCACTCCATGTAGGTGTAATTGTGATTGTATTCGTTCCTGATGCTAGTGTGGTAGATTCTGCTGTAAAATCACTATACCCACCAGCTCCACCAGTAGATGTTTTGTTTATTGATCCTATTTGTACGTTACTAATATATTCATCGTTAACACTGTTTCCATTAGAGAGACAATACGTTGCAGAACCTCCAGTTGTGGTTATATTTACAGTGTTACTAGCTCCTGATACATTTCCTGCGGCATCTATAGCTTTAACACTAAATTGATATGCTGTGTTGGGTGTTAGTCCTGTAATGTTTGCAGTTGTTGCTGCCACAGAGGTTGCAACAGTAGTTCCGTTATATATATTATATGCTGTTACTCCTATATTATCGGTAGCAGCTACCCATGATAATGTTACAGATGTTCCTGTAATATTAGAGGCTGTTAATCCTGTTGGGGTAGAAGGGGCTTGAGTATCTCCTCCAGAATTATCGACAACAACGGTATAATCTTCTACTTCACCATAATCAAATGCTCCACAGGGTTCAGGAATGGTGTTATAACGCATAGATACACGCATTCTAGTTGCTCCAGGAGTGGCTCCTGCAGGAACTGTAAAGGTACCACTTACAGGTGTAGTCTGAGAAGGAGCATTAGTCCATACTTGTTCTCCTGGATCAATAAAATCTCCATCCTGATTGTAATCTATCCATACACCATAAGCTTCATTGTATTCTGTTCCACTCCATGTAGGTGTAATTGTGATTGTATTCGTTCCTGATGCTAGTGTGGTAGATTCTGCTGTAAAATCACTATACCCACCAGCTCCACCAGTAGATGTTTTGTTTATTGATCCTATTTGTACGTTACTAATATATTCATCGTTAACACTGTTTCCATTAGAGAGACAATACGTTGCAGAACCTCCAGTTGTGGTTATATTTACAGTGTTACTAGCTCCTGATACATTTCCTGCGGCATCTATAGCTTTAACACTAAATTGATATGCTGTGTTGGGTGTTAGTCCTGTAATGTTTGCAGTTGTTGCTGCCACAGAGGTTGCAACAGTAGTTCCGTTATATATATTATATGCTGTTACTCCTATATTATCGGTAGCAGCTGTCCATGATAATGTTACAGATGTTCCCGTAATATTAGAGGCTGTTAATCCTGTTGGGGTAGAAGGGGCTTGAGTATCTCCACCACCACTATACGGATCACCAACTCCTACAGCGTGCCATGCATTGGTAACAGCAATTTCTTCTGCTCCTCCAGCTCCATACAAATCTTTTGCAGATGTTATAGCTCCTGCTCTTGCATCTGCAAAAGTAGAATTAGCAGATAGATATACACTTAAGTTACGAAATGCTATTTTTGCAGCTTTATTGATTCCTATTCCAGAAACATTATATGCCTGATTAATATCATTTGTTCCTGATCCTCCAACGGTGGTTAAATAAAACCAAAAGTTTAATACTCCAGAATTTGTATGAACCCCACAATAATCGTTGTTTTGAGTAGGGATTCCGCAATTAGGGTTTTTCCAGTAAGAACCTTCATAGGTATCGGGAGAATTTAATGAACTAGGATTACTCATAGATCGTAATGCAGGAGATCCATTACGTCTGTCGATTTCATCACCTATAAGCCATACACTGCTAGAAGGGTTAGTGTCATTGCCATTTCCTTTAGCATAATGCTCTACTGCAGCACCCCAGATATCTGAGTATCCTTCGTTTAATGCTCCTGATTCTCTTTCATATACTAAATCAGCAGTTTTTTCTGTTACAGCATGTCCTATTTCATGTGCGGCTACATCTATCGATGTGAGTGCATCAAAACTTCCGTTCCCTTCATTTCCGTTAGAGCTACCGTCTCCATAGGTCATATTACTACCATTCCAGAAAGCATTGTCATAATTATTTCCATAATGCACCCAACTTTTTATTTCGGCATTATTATCATCATAACTATTACGATTATGTTCCGTTTTCCAATAATCATATGTTTTTTCTGCTCCCCAATGTGCATCTAAGGCAGCATTGTCTTTATTATTATTATCAAATTCTGCGGTAGTCCAATTATTATCATTATCTGTAAAATCAGTAGTTGGGTAACTATTAGTTCTTCCACTATTATATGTGCTTACTCCATTACCTCTAGTATTATCTCTTAACACATAACTACCACTAACTTGTCGGGTTTCGATACTTTGACTACCACTATATCTTGTAGCTGCAGTTCCTGATGCAAGTGTTGGTGTATATCTAGAAGTTACATTTTCGGTACATTCTGAAGTAGGTTTTAAATTAGCAGAAGAGTTACTGTGCTCTCCAAGATGCTTTATAGTAGCATTGTAAAACAAAGCAGTTCCTGTGTGAGCATCGATATATAGGTCGCCTCTACTTAAAGGTTTTGTAGTATAGATATCAAATTTATAAGCTAATTTTACTTTAATATCATCCCCTTCTCCTATGAAAATGGGTAAGAGAACTAGTTCTCCTTTTGGCTTGGTATACCCAATTTGTTTAGAGGTTATAGCATCTTCCCAAAGATACGATGAAGCACCAATATGAGAAATAGCTCTGTTAAAAGCTTGATTTTTGTTTAAAGAAGGTTTAATAGAAATATCTTTTATGTCATAAGATTCTCCACTGATAGCGGTAGTTTTTCCATTTTTGGAGTGTATTGTTGTTGTTCCGAATTCTACTTTAATCCCTTGATGAAACTGTTGGAATTTTTGATGAACAAAATTTAATTCATCAGAATTTTTGATAATACTTTTAAAATTATTTTTATCAGATAGTTTTAGATATTTACTAAAAATGTCCTGAGAGCTTTTTAGTTGAGAGCTGTTAGCGTCATCAACAATAATTAATCCTTTTGTTGTTCTTACAATAGGGTCTTGTTGCTGTTTCTGACCAGTCATACCAATGGTGATAAAACCAAGCACTATTAGAACAAAAACATTTTTGAAATTGTTTTTCATTTTGTTGAGTTTGTTTAAAAATTGTTAATTATTAATTGTGAAATTATATAAAAAGTTATGTGTAAAAAAATATAAACTCAAAAAAGAGTTTATATGTAAATGCATTATTGAATATCAGTAATAAAAGTATGTGTAAACCATATATTTTAGTTGTTTTACTACTTTTTGAGTAACAACATGTTTAAACTCTCTGCTTCCTTAAAACCATTATTTTGAGTAATGCTTTTGTCTTCAAAATTTACATTTTGTAGTTTAATCTCTTTTAGGTCTAATATCCTTACCTGCGAAGAAACCAGATGGTTTATAGTAATCTATTAACCTGATTTTCTATAACCCTTAGAGTTTTTTGATCATTTTTTTATAGCATGATTTAAATTTATTTGTATAGAGTACTATTTTATAGTGTCACTCAAAAATATTTTTAATCTCTTAGGGTTCAATTCCCCGATGCTTGCATCGATTTTTTAAAGTGTTATTTTTGAATATGTCAAAAAGTGAATATATTCATAAGTTCCATAACGTTTCTGTTTTGCTATATCATTTTGTTTTACCTACAAAGTATAGGAGAGTTGTTTTTGATAAATCAGTTGATGATGATAGCTTAGTTTCTGTTTGCAAGTCTATATCGATGCGCTATGAGGTTCATTTTTTAGAAATAGGAACTGATAATAATCATGTTCACTTTTTGATTCAATCAGTATCTAGTAAAAGTGTGAGCTCATTGGTGAAAATGATAAAAAGTATAACAGCGAGAGAATTATTCAAACTTCACCCAGAAGTAAAGAAAATTCTATGGGGAGGCTCTTTTTGGTCAAGTGGTTATTTTGTAAATACGGTTAGCAAGTTTGGAGATGAGAATAGTATATCAAAATATGTTCGAGATCAAGGTTGTTTATTTCAACCGAAAAGTATACCAGTATTTCAATCCAAAAGTATACCATT
>CAKMZM010000062.1:0-10634 GCA_929200365.1 uncultured Flavobacteriaceae bacterium
AGAATTCCCCCATGATAATGACAATGATGTTTCTTCAACATTTGAAGCCGATAAACTTGTCGGAACACTTGGAGCTTCGGTATCTGTCACATTTTCTTTAGGATACTTTCCAGAAATCGAAAACAATCCTAAAGAAGAATAATCAGAATAGCCTGTAGATAGGTTTCCTTCTCCTACTCCATCTATTTCGATATAATATTTACCACTTTGTAAAGTAGTACTTATAGATGCTTTTAAGCCTTGCGGATCAGAGAATGTAACTTCTTCTCCATTACTATTTAATAACCTTGCTTTAATATTTAAATTTGGATGGTATGGATTTGGGTCAAAAGAAAAATTCACCTCTCCTCCTGAAGTTTGAAACGAGAATACATCTTTATCCGATGTTTTTTCAATGATTCCTTGGTTATCTGCCTTAGACACATTTCCATTAGTATCAGATACTAATTTTGTAGCATCACTTATAGTATTTCCATGATCATCTTCTTTATATCCAAAACCGTTTGTAGAATTTGAAATAATTTCTAAATCATTCTGAATGTTATTAGCATCATCATATTCTCCTTTACTCCAGTGTCCTAGTGTTTTATTAGCACTCCAACCCATAATTGGACTCCACTGTCCATGTCCCGAATAATATGTGGTTCCAGATTTTGTTCCATCGTGTTCTAATCCCAGAGTATGCCCTACCTCATGGGATCCGGTTTCTCCAGCTGTTCTTGTTCCCAGATTAAACACCCAACATGGATCATCAGAATTCCAGCGAAAAGAATTTAGATACGCTACTCCTCCTGACCCAGGAGCTGCATCGTTTGTAGGTGTGAATATCGCCATCATTCTTTGGTTTTTGGGAGTAGCATCAAATACATCTCTTCTGGTAGTCACGTTTATATTAAAAGGGTTAAAATCATCTACCATAATCCTCCATACTGCAAGAATTTTTTCATCACTAAATCCTGCTGGTTGAGCATTAATAGTTTTACCGCCAACCCAACGAGTTCCAGACACTACTTCTCCGTCAAAATCAAGATAGATAACATGAGATGCCCCGGGAAGACTCTCTAATTGTATTTGTGCTTTTTGTGGGATAATTACACCAGAATCATCATTAACAATAGCTTTTTCTTGTTCGAAATCTACACATAGTATACTATGAATATTTTGATTACGCGCTAGTACTTGTCCATTATCATTGGTAGAGATCTTAAATGCTTTTTTCTGATCATAAAAGATCATCTCCCCAGATATTTTTCCGTTGTTTTTAGTAAAACTAAAAACAGGCTCTGCTGTAGCAGAAGATTTAGCATTATTAATCAAAACGTTACCAGTTACAAAATATCCATCTACGGTATTCTTTTTAACATTAATCTTAAGATTATATGATTCTTTATCGGATAGTTTAATAGTAAAGCTGCTATTTCTTGACTTATTCGAAAATACTAATTCTGAGAAGCTATTTACAGTTCCTATAACAACTTCTTTTTTATCTTGCGCAAAAGAAGAAAAAGAAAGAATCAATAAAAAGATTATTATACGCACCTTTTTGAATATGCCAGAAAACATCCTCTCATTAAAGTTTAAATTTTTCATGATCATGAGATTTAGGTAAGGGATTTGTGTTTATGTTAGTTTAAATAAAAAAAACATCGCAAAAGTAACTTGTGTACCTTTTAAAATTTAGCTCTATTTAGAATTCATAAGGATCTAATTAGAATTCGTTAGGCTATTGAAAATAATTGATATTAAAAATTTTACTATTCTTTTTGTATATGGATATTCTGATATGAAAAAAGGATTAAAAAAACACTAATCCAGTACGTTTTAAGATACTCAAGAAATAAAATACATAAGAGGTCTAAACAAGTGTACAAATTTTAATATCTATTCTATTTTGCGATCACTTTACTATCATTTTGACATAAATACCCTATTTTTGAGTCCTTACTATAAAAATACAGGATGCGACTATTTTTCTTTTTAGGAATTACATTACTTTGTTTTGGATGTCAAAGTAAAAAAAACAACAATGTACAAGAAAAAGACCCCATTGCTAAGCTTGATAGTCTTTCTAAAGAAAAAATTAAATTAAATCTCATGAAACTTTCTTCAGAGGCTGAAAAAAGTCTTGAAGTTTTTGAAGATTTTCAAAACCTTAGAAGTTTTATAACTGTACTACGCAATGAGAATGCTTTCTACATAAACAAACATGTTGATAGTATAGATTTGCTAGTCAGTACATTTAAAGAAAACCTTTCTGAAGACTTAAATATAAACACTATTAACTCTCGAATTAGTGTACTGTCTACTGAAATAGGTTTACTAAAACTACTTTCTGAAAAGAGAAATAAAGATTCAGATATGGTTATGGAAGCTAATACAAGGCTGATTAAAGCTTATAATAGTTTGATCATACAATTAAATGAATTGTCACTAGCGATCCCAGAAAATATTGAAAAAGAACTTTTAAGAGAACTTGAAGACCAAGAGAACTAATTAAACATTAAACGTATGCAAAAGTCAATTTTATCTTTACTATTATTCATCTATAGTTTTTGTTTTGCACAGCAAAATACTGAAATTAATACTGCTCTTGAGCAATGGCACAAAGCTGCAGCTGATGCAAATTTTGAAACTTATTTTGGGCTTATGACCGAAGATGCCATTTTTATAGGAACCGACCCTACAGAAAACTGGAATAGCACTGAATTTAAAGCCTTTGCCAAGCCTTATTTTGATAAAGGAAAAGCTTGGAGTTTTTCTACTCTTGAAAGAAATATTTTTGTGCAAAAGAAAAGTGATATTGCCTGGTTTGATGAACTATTAGATACCCAAATGGGAATTTGCAGAGGTAGTGGTGTTGTAGAAAAAACTGCTGATGGATGGAAAATAAAACACTACGTATTGTCTATAGCCATCCCCAACGAGAATATAGAAGAAATCACAACACTTAAAAAGAAATTCGATACTGCATTAATGCAAAAACTAAGAGCTGCTAAAAATTAGATCAGTGATTTTTTGAATGCTGATAGAGTAGAAAAGCAATGTTTAGCTCCGTTTTCCAGAAGTTTTGCCTTGTTTTTATCTCCTATACCTACAAAATCAAGAGATAAGTTTTGGGCTGTTTTTAAATCCCAAACACCATCCCCTATTGATACGATACGGTCAAAATTTTCTTTACCATAATACATCTTTGATCTTTCTATAGCTTCCAAAACAAAGCCTTCTCTCGACTCGTGCGTTTTTGAAGTTGCCAATAGTTTTTCATCATACCAGATATCGCATTGATCTAATTTGATCATTGCAGGTTTAGGCAATGCGCCTGTAGCAAAACAAAAAGAAATGTTACTATCTTTAAAAAACCGAATTAATGATTTGGCACCATCAATTTCTTTTACAGGATCAAACATTCCCATTTGATTAACCAAATCGATTTCAAAATCATCTAATAGTTCTTTGGGAAAGGTTTTCTTAAAATTGCGCTCGTAGTTATATCTCAATGCATAACTATCTGTATGATGTTTATACCTGTCATAATCGGTATCTATATTAGAAATCCCTAGTGCTAATAACGAGTTTGTAACCGAAATCAAATACATAGGTACACTATCTGTAAGTGTCCCATCAATATCGAATATGAATAATGTATTCTTCAAACCCCTATGCTATGAAGCTAAAGCGTATATTTTACCGATAGAATAAAATTTCTTCCTGCACCAGCAATACCAGAAGAATAAGGACGGTATCGCTGATCGGTAATGTTTTCTATCGATAATATTCCTTTTATATTTTTGGTTACTTGGTATTGTGTTCTAAGATTAAATGTATACCAAGACGGTGAATATGAGTTTCCATTCTCATCTTTGGCATATAAAAAATCATTGTTTTGTTGAGAAGGAGCCAGATCTTCATAACTAAACTCTCCATTATACATTGCAAAGGCATCAATTGTAAATTTAGGTAACATATAACTTACATGAGTAGTTCCAAATTGAGGAGAAACGTGTCTTGAAGAAGCTATAGTACCATCATAAGACTCTTCTTCTCCTCCAACAAAAGTATACTTAGACGTTAGTTTAAAATTTTCAAGAAACTTATATACTAATCCAGCTTCAAAACCATATACTCTGGTATTTGCTGCGTTTTGAATAGCTTGTACATTACTTAGTTCTCCTCCAAATTCGATTTCTGTTACTCCATTTAAATTATAATCTCTTCGTATTAACGCATCTTTTAGATATGTATAATATGTTGAGAAATCTACAGATAAATTGTTGTCAAAATTTAATTTCACTCCTATTTCACCATTATATGCATATTCGGGTTTTATATCTGGATTAGGCACTACAACAGATCCTGGTTCTGAATCAAAAATTTTACCAACATCATCAATATTAGGTGCTCTAAAGGCTGTGGAGAAATTCAATTTCCATTGTATTATATTACTTGGAAACCAACTTAACCCAGCAGTACCTGTTACGGCTTCGGTATCAATATTTGCTTCTGTAAATGGAAAATCAAAAAACTTGTCATCAAATTCTGAATATAGGATGATTCTATTATATCGTAATCCTCCTTGAAATCTTAGTTTCTCGCTTAACTTATGTTTTATACTAAGGTATACTGCTATCGATTGCCAGGTAGATCCATCGGGGTATCTAGAAGGTGCATCTTCAATAACATTAGTAGTAATATTACGTTTAGATCCATCAGAATATACTTGATTTAATACATATTCTAATCCATAATATAACGTAGTCTTATCATTAAATTTTCTTTCAAAATCCCAGTTTAATGAGTAGGCATCTACCTGTTCCTGAGTGCTTTCTAAAATATCACTACCAAAATTGCGATCGTTTCTGCTTTCTTCAAAATATTGATAAGCTGTGGTAATCTTCATTTTATCGTATAGCTTGCTTTTTGATTTATGAGATATCTGAAGGTTACTCATAAACCAAAGTTGCGGACCATAGAACCACTCGGCAGACCTTAAATTTCCATCCCGCTTTCTAATCAAACGATCATAACGAGGATAATCTGAGGTTTCTGTATAAATAAGACTGGCATTAAAATCCCATTTTTTATTAGGCATAAAACGAATTTTCTGCAACAAATTAATCTGATCATACCCAGTGAACACTTGTTTTTCAGGATCAGTGTTTTGTATGACAACATCTTCTCCGTTTATGGTTTCTATATATTCATTTCTCAAATAATCATCAAAACCATGACTTCCCATTTTTAAATCATCAAAATCTGTGTAGCTTGCACTGGTTAAAAATGCCCACTTCTCTAATCCGATATTAAAATCAACATGTCCAGTTTTTTCATTACTGGCGCTGGCATATCTGATAAGTGTATTACCACTTAGTTTATTCTTACTGTTTACAGCAAACTTAGGTTGTGCTGTATAAAAATTCATCACCCCACCTACTGCATCACTTCCATATACAACAGAGCCTGGACCTAATATTACCTCTGTTCTATCAACAATAAAAGGGTCTACCGATATTACATTTTGCACATTTCCTCCTCTAAAAATTGCGGTATTCATTCGTACTCCATCTACAGTAAGCAACAACCGATTGGTAGAAAATCCTCGAATAATAGGACTCCCTCCTCCTAACTGGCTTTTTTGGATAAAGACCTGCCCACTACTTTGTAAAAGATCTGCAGATGTTTGTGGCATAGACAGTTCAATATCATTAGAAGAAATACTTACAATTTTTTGTGTAATTTCTTTTTGTTCCTGCTCCCATTTTGATACCGAAATAACGACTTCAGAAAGCTGGTTTTCATCTGGTTTTAAATATATAGAACGTGATTTTGGTATTTTAGACTTAACCATACTTATCCCCAAATGTGAGATATGAGTAAAATATAGGATTTCGGCATCAGAAAATGCAGAAATATCAGCTACCCCATCAAAATCAGTAATAGCACTTTTAGATTTAATTTTATTATAGATTGCTACATTAGGAACAGGTTGATTATTTGCTGTACTAAATACTGTAATTGTTTGAGCTTTGCCAGACAACACAAAAGACATAACCAATAAAAGAGATACAAATAATCGCATTATTTTAATTAAATAATTTCATTTAAAACAGAAAGTGATTTTGGTCGCTTAAAGCCGTGCAAATGTAGTTCAAAATATACTAAAAGCATAGTCAAAATATCACTTCGTATGATCTTTGATAGTTTAATATTCATACTTGCTTCAAATGTTGTGCCTAAAAATTGTTTGAATAATTTTACTTGATCTCCACATACGCAATAGATATTGCTGCTGGCAGATTGAAAAACACCCTCCTGCATATTAAAATACTCTGAATCTGTATGAGAAGTATCTGGATAAAAACCCAGATATTGTGTAAGTTTGGTTAAAAATGTAATATGAAAATTACCAATAGTATCATGTGCATCCAACCACATTAAAGCTGTTTCGAGGTATTCGAATAAATCTGTATTGGGTTCTTCTTCATGTATAGAGTTTTTTAGTATTTCTGAAATAAAAAACACTAATGTGCCTTTTATAAAATCTGTATGTAACGTTTTATAAACTGTTTTTATTCTGGCTTCTTTAATTCTCTCTAAAGAACCTTTATCTCTATGAACAGCTTGTATTTCTAACAAGGTAAGCGGCTGAAATAATGAAGCTCGTATTTTACCTCGTTTAGATTTTAAAATTCCTTTTAGTAAATACGTGCGTAATCCACTGGTTTTTGTAAATAATGAAACTATAAGATCTGCTTCACTATACCGTAAAGAATGTATTACTATTGCTGGTGAATGTACAATCATTATTAAGCGAAAATAGGCAAAAAAAAATCTTATTCTTTCTTCCCAGACGGATTTTTCATTAAGGATTTTTCAATAATTTATTGAAAGAAATTGGTGCGTGTATCTGAAGAGATATTAGGATGAAATCGTCTCTCGGCAATTGCTTTCCATAACAATTTAACTATAAAAATACGTAACAAAATGATATTCCTCTTACACTTGAATCATGGATATCATAATTTTAGGAAACGAAATGCATAATCGGGGTTAAATCTTCTTTTAATCAACAACAAAGCCGTTTAGAAATATCCAAACGGCTTTAGTTTTATTTTAAGGAATCGTTAAATACTTAGATTACCCCTTGGGCCAGCATTGCATCAGCTACTTTTACGAAACCTGCAATATTTGCTCCTTTTACATAGTCTACATATCCGTTACCATCATTACCATATTCCAGGCATGCAGCATGAATATCCTCCATAATTTGTTTTAATTTATTATCTACTTCTTCGCGAGTCCAGTTATAACGTAAAGAGTTTTGTGTCATTTCTAATCCTGATGTTGCAACACCTCCTGCATTAGAAGCTTTTCCTGGAGCAAAGAAAATTTTGGCTTTGTGAAAAGCTGCAATGGCTTCTGGTGTACTTGGCATATTAGCCCCTTCACTAACACAAACACACCCATTAGCAATTAACGTTTGTGCATCATCTCCATTTAATTCATTCTGAGTAGCACATGGTAAGGCTATGTCACATTTCACCTCCCATGGTGTTTTTCCCTTATGAAACTCTGCAGAAGGATATTTATCTACATACTCGCTGATACGTCCTCTCTTTATATTCTTAAGTTCCATTACAAAAGCTAGTTTTTCTGCATTAACTCCGTCTTTGTCATAAATATATCCAGAAGAGTCAGATAGTGTTACTACTTTTGCTCCCAGTTGCGTTGCTTTTTCTGCAGCATATTGTGCAACATTACCTGAACCGGAAACTGTTACTGATTTTCCTCCAAAAGAGTCTCCTTTGGTTTCCAGCATATTTTGTGCAAAATACACAGTACCATATCCGGTTGCTTCAGGACGAATTAGAGATCCTCCCCAGGTAAGCCCTTTTCCGGTAAGAACACCGGTAAATTCATTACGCATTTTGCGATACATCCCGAATAAGAATCCTATTTCACGACCTCCTACTCCAATATCTCCGGCAGGAACATCGGTATCTGGACCAATATGTCTAAAGAGTTCACTCATAAAACTATGGCAAAAACGCATAATTTCATCATCAGATTTTCCTTTTGGATCAAAATCAGATCCTCCTTTACCACCTCCCATAGGAAGAGTTGTTAAACTATTTTTAAAAACCTGTTCAAAAGCCAAGAACTTTAAGATACTTAAATTTACCGAAGGATGAAAACGTAATCCTCCTTTATATGGTCCTATCGCAGAATTCATCTGAATCCGGTATCCTCTATTCACATGAATTTTTCCTTTATCGTCTACCCAGGGTACACGAAACATGATTGCTCTCTCTGGCTCAACCATTCTTAACAGGATATTTTTCCCATTATAAATTTCTTTTGTAGCAATGTAAGGAATTACAGTTTCGGCAACTTCCTGTACCGCTTGTAAGAACTCAGGCTCATGAGCATTACGAGCCTTTACTTCTTCCATAAATGCATCTATCTTTGCTTGCATATTTTAATTGAATTATTTAGATTCTTATCCAAAGGTTGAAATATCACGCCAAATATATGATATTCCTAAAAAACAAATTTATTTTTTTGATTTAATAATATATTAGTCAATGGCCTGATTAAGATCAGCAATCAAATCGTCTACATCCTCTATACCAACACTTAATCTAATTAAGGAATCGACTACTCCTGTTTTCTCACGTTCTTCTTTGGGTATAGAAGCATGTGTCATACTTGCGGGATGTCCTGCCAGGCTTTCTACACCACCCAGAGATTCTGCCAAAGTAAAAATCTTTAAGCTTTCTATGATTTGAATTGCTTTATTATAATCACTTCCTTTGGTAATAAAAGAAATCATCCCCCCGTAACCATCCATCTGTTCTCTGGCAACTTTATGATTAGGATGATCTTCAAAACCTGGCCAATATACTTTTTCTATTTTAGGGTGATTTTTTAAATATTTTGCAATGGTTTCTCCATTTTCGCAGTGTCTTTGCATACGTATATGTAATGTTTTGATCCCTCTTAACACCAAAAAGCTATCTTGTGGCCCGCAAACAGCACCACTTGCATTCTGGATAAAGTAAAGGCGCTCTGCCAGTTTTTCGTCTTTTACAATCAATGCTCCCATCACCACATCGCTATGCCCTCCCAGATATTTGGTAGCACTGTGCATTACGATATCTGCGCCAAGATCCAAAGGTCTTTGTAAATAGGGTGTTGCAAAGGTATTATCTACTGCCAATAAAAGATTATGCTTTTTTGATATTGCAGCTATGGCTTTAATATCAATAATATTCATCATAGGGTTGGTTGGTGTTTCAACCCATATTAATTTGGTATTTTCATTTATATAATCTTCTACTTTATCTGCGTTTTCCATCCCAATAAAGTGAAACTTGATTCCAAAATCTTCAAAGATTTTAGTAAACAAACGATAGGTTCCTCCGTATAAATCATTAGTAGAAATAACCTCATCCCCAGGTTTCAATAATTTGATAACAGCATCTATTGCTGCAAGACCTGATCCAAAAGCTAATCCAAATTTTCCGTTTTCGATACTGGCAAAAGAATCTTCTAATGCTTTTCTTGTTGGATTATGTGTTCTGCTATATTCAAAACCTTTATGCCCTCCCGGAGTGGTTTGGGCGTAAGTAGATGTCTGATATATCGGAGGCATAACAGCACCATAAGCCGGGTCGTGTTGCTGCCCCCCATGAATTGTTTTAGTGTTAAATTTCATCTATTTATTAGTTTTTGGCAAGAATAAATTAACTTGGTCGTTTTATGTTAAAAAAACAGGACAAATGTATGATTTAATTCGTTCTAATCATATTTCGTCGAATACCTTTAGTAGATGATTAACACAAAAACTAACATGAAGTAAAAATTCATGCTTTCTCTAATAAATTTTTTGGGGTTATATAGTTGTAACCATAGCGAATCTTTCGCTTTTGAAAAGCAAAATTTTACGACAGACACTTTTCTTGATTGCAAAAATGTTGATTGTGCTTCTTTAGAGATCAACTTACTAAAAATTGTTGATGACAGCCCCATTGCCACTACTATTAATAAAGAAATAGAGAATGCTGCTTGTTCTATTTTGAATATTGATAAAAACTCATCTGCACCAAACCTTAAAGAAGCTATTTATCGGTTTAATGATTCATACCAAAGTATCAGTGAAGAATTTCCTGAAGAGATTATTCCTTATGAAGCTACTATTGATTGCGAACTTAGTTTTCAAAGTACAACCTTAATCTCTATAGCAATGGATTTTTATGTATATACAGGTGGAGAACATGGATATGCTGGAGTGTCACATATTAATATGAATCCAAAAACAGGAAAACAAATTTCGAATACATCATTATTTAAAAATTACAATGAGTTTGAACATTATGTAGAACAAATTTTTAGAGCACAACATAAAATTCCTGAAGGCAAATCGATTAATAGTACGGGTTTCTTTTTTAAAAATGATAAATTCAATTTACCAGAGAGTATTGGATTTACAGACAAAGAAGTGATCCTACATTATAATATATACGAAATTATCTCTTCTGAAGAGAAAGGAACTATTGAACTAAGACTGGATAAAAAAGAAGTTGCTTCCTTTTTTACCTTTACTATTTTATAAAGCTTTTCTAAGTGCCAGGATA
>CAKMZM010000062.1:10734-16890 GCA_929200365.1 uncultured Flavobacteriaceae bacterium
GTTGCTTCCTTTTTTACCTTTACTATTTTATAAAGCTTTTCTAAGTGCCAGGATATATCCCAGATGAGTCCCTTCGTGATAATTATTAAAATTCATTGCATCTTCAACAGATTTTAATACAAATCCGGTACTCGTCTCATAGTGATTATAAGTTGTAAAGATATCATCACTTACATCCTTTTCGGTTTGATCTAATGTTGTAAATAAAAGTTTTTTTATCTCTGATACCTCTTCTGCTGTAACCGGTCTTTCTGTCTTAGTTCCTTTTCTATACAAATCAACCATTTCATCAGAGATCATCATGGGCAACCCACTCAATTTATACACCAGTAGTTGTTGAGTTACCACCACATGTGCAATGTTCCAGATCAGGTTGTTTTTAAATCCCTCGGGTACCTTATTTAACTCATCTAAAGAATAATTATCTAAAAGTTTTTCTAATGTTTTTCGATTGACACGTGTAATTGTTATAGTATTCTGCATGGTGTTTTATCTGTAGTATTGAAGTGATTCATTTGATACATTGAAATTTCTCAATATTGTTTCATAATTTTTAGCCAAAAATATGAGTTTTAATTGTGAAATGGATTTTCTTTGTGATGATTTTGACACTTAAAATTGCTACCTGTGAAAAAAATATACCACTTGTCTACTTGTGATACCTGTAAACGTATTCTGAATGAATTAAATCCACCTTCTGATTTTATATTTCAAGATGTTAAAAGTGAATCTATTACAACAGATCAAATTAAAGAAATGCATGACCTTGCCGGAAGCTATGAGGCTTTGTTTAGCAAAAGAGCGAGATTGTACAAAGAACGAGATCTTAAAAATCAGAATTTAACTGAAAAGGATTATAAAAAACTAATCTTAGAGCATTATACTTTCTTAAAACGACCTGTTATTATTGTTAATGACAACATCTTTGTCGGTAATAGTAAAAAAGTGATTGAAGAGGCTAATATTGCTATTAATGGATAAAAGAACTATTGCATTACTTGCTGCATTTGGAGCTAGTTTGATTTATGCAGTAAATCACACTGTGGCCAAAGGTGTAATGCCTACCTATGTTAAACCTTTTGGTTTTATAATGCTTAGAGTGGTTGGTGCTTCGGTACTATTCTGGATAGCTTCAATTTGGACTCCCAGGCAAAAAATAGAACGTAAAGATTGGCCGAGATTTTTAATCTGTGCTGTCTTTGGTATGGGAATTAACATGCTTACGTTTTTTAAAGGGTTGCAGTTATCTACCCCGATTAATAGTGCTGTAATGATTACAATATCACCAATTTTTGTCTTTATTCTATCTGCTATTTTTATAAAAGAAAAGATTACAATTTTAAGAACCACTGGCATTGTATTAGGTTTTATAGGGGCTTTGGGGCTAATTCTTTTTGGCGCCGAAATACGTCAGGATGCTCCTAATATACCTTTAGGAAATATTATGTTTATTATTAATGCCACATCATATGGAGCATATTTACTGTTAATCAAACCTCTAACAGCAAAATATCATTCGATTACACTAATGAAATGGCTTTTTTTATTAGGTGTATTTATAACTTTTCCTATTACTTTTTCAGAATGTAGAGAAATAACATGGGCATCACTCCCCTTTGATGCCATCTGGAAAATAATTTTTGTTGTCGTTTGTACAACTTTTTTAACGTATCTATTAAATATATTTGCATTAAAGAGGATAAAAGCATCTACATTGGCAGCATTTATCTATTTGCAACCATTGCTTGCTATTAGTTTTGCCATGCTAATGGGTGCAGATTCATTAAATACAGTTAAAATAATATCTGCGATATTGGTTTTTCTGGGCGTGTATCTGGTTACCAAATCTCCTAAAAAGGTAACCTCTTAAGCTTGCTCTAAATCTACTGGGGTTTTTGCAAATTTTCTAGTATCTTCTTTGGTAAGTACTTTAAAGTCTTCAGGTCGTTCTATTTTATCTAAAAACTGATTCATTTCTTCGGGAAGTGTAATCAATTTTCGGGTATTCAAATCCATCCAGGCACCCATCATTTCGCATTGTGCAAAATTTCGCCCTTTATAATCATAATAGTTATGTCTGAACTCGAAAAACTTTCCGTCTTCACTTAATCCTGAAATTTCTAAAGAGACTCTTACAGGTCTGCCATAAAACACTTCCTTAAAATAATAAATATGTTCATAAAATACCACAGGACCAATATTAAACTTACCTAATAGCCGTTGATCAAAGCCTTTTTCTATTAAAAAAGACATTCGGGTATGTGCTGCAAATTCTATATATGCTTTATTTGCCAAATGACGATTTGCATCAATATCATTCCATCTAATCTCAAAATCTTTTAAATACATATCCATTTCTTTTTATCATCAATAAAAGTATAAAATAATAGTATGTATGCATGGTAAACTGTCATTGAATATATGATTATTATGTATAAACATCAAATTCAGAGATTTAAAATTATGCTATAGTGTAAAAGATAAGCTGTGCTTTAAATTTTAGTGAAACGCATTTTTAAAATCCAAAAATAATATACTACATGAATAACTTGCTATGCTATGTTCCTCTATAGCTTTGCTTCCATTGGGTTTGTGATACTTCTCACGGTTGCTTTTTTTGATCTTATTTTCATCATTTCAACAAGTATTAAATCTCCAAATTATAACAATCTTAAATAGTAAAAAAGAGTCATGATACTATGCATACACTGTAATTTAATACAATAAAACATATTATGTTAAGATTAATCTATATATTGCCCCTCCAAAACAACTTCACACACGTTTATAGATTTCATTTTTAATATTCAGGCTGTATTCTAAAATATAATTAAGTAGAGATTTTTGTGCTTACTAGAAGTAATTATATCAAGGGAAATTTCGTCGGGTTAATCTGTCTTGTACAGATGTAATTCGATTGTGTTGGGGGACACAATAGAAGTATAATTACTAAGCGAACCCTCTCTCCAAAAGGAGAGGGGGTTTTTTTCTATAAGATGATTATCTGTAAGTTTTGACTCTTGTTTCTAACGACAAGGAAGTTTTAATTCTAAAATTTCGGGCACAAAAAATTTACCGTAATAAATTATATAGTAATCATTATATATATATGATTTATTAAAATTATATTTATAGCAGATTAACCATACACAAAAAACCAAACCTCGTCATAATGAAAGATTTTAACAAAAATACTTTTCCCCAACTGGCATTTAGCCTAATTTTTTCTAGTATTACAATACAACAAAAAGATAAACTAATTTTTAATTCTCCTATTCTTAAATGTATTAAAAATTATCAAGATGTTTTTCAAAAGGATTCCAATTTAAATATTGATATTTCCTATTGGAATATCAAACAACTTCATATATCCTTATAAGGATTAACTATATCTTTTTCTATTCCTGATAAACAATTAGAAAACTATTTCTATTAATCATTTTGTTTTATCATGTTCATGTGCTCCAAAAAATTATAAAACTAACTCTTTTTAATAATTAACTCTTTAAAACACAAACAATGAAAACAAACATTAATTTTCAAAAATCATATCTCACATGGATATGCGCTATTTTTTTTCTGTGTAATGTATTTGTGATACAAGCACAAGAAAAGTATCATCGGGTTGCCTTTGATGCGACCAAAGAGCAGTTACAATCCTTACATAAAAAAGGATTTGAAGCTGATCACTTTCATCATGAAAATGGAAAAATTATCACAGAAATTTCTGATAGTGATCTTAAATTACTCAAAAAGAATAAAATTAAGTACAAAATCAAAATCCGTAATCTTTCGAAAAGAATTCCAAAAATAAATAAAAGAATTGATAAGAAAAATGCACGCAAGGCTGCTAAAAATAATATACAGCAAGTGCCTTCTCCCAGTAATTTTTCGTTAGGAAGTATGGCAGGTTTTCATACTCATGATGAAGCTATAGCTGCATTGGATAAAATGAGACAATTATACCCGCAACTCATCACAGCAAAATCATCTATTGGTACAACAGCTCAAGGCAGATCAATTTATATGGTTAAAATAAGTGATAATGCAGATACCGATGAAAATGAAGATGAAATGTTATATACCTCTATTCACCATGCCAGAGAACCTATTGGGCTTTCGCAAAATCTTTTTTATATGTGGTATTTATTAGAGAATTACAACTCTGATCCAGAAATCAAAATTTTGGTAGATAATACTGAATTATATTTTGTACCTATAATTAACCCTGATGGGTATATTCACAACCAACAAACTAATCCTAACGGAGGAGGATATTGGAGAAAAAACAGACGAGATAACGGAGATGGCACTTATGGAGTTGATCTAAATCGTAATTATGGTTATCAATGGGCTGCACCTGGTGGGTCCACTTCTAACTCAAGTTCTGATACATACCATGGACTGTCAAAATTTTCTGAACCAGAAACACAGGCAATGAGAGATTTTTGTAATCAGCATAATTTTGTAGCTGCCCTTAATTATCACTCTTTTGGTAATCTTTTAATTCATCCATGGGGATATAAACCTAACACATTTACTCCTGATCAAAGTACTTTTGTAGAAATATGTACATATATGACAGAAGAAAACTCATACACTTATGGTACTGCAAATCAAACTGTAAATTATTATGCTGGAGGAAGTTCTGATGACTGGATGTATGGTGAACAAAATTCTAAACCAAAGATGTTTGCTATGACTCCCGAAGTAGGATCTTCAGGGTTCTGGCCAGCTTCCAGTAGTATTATCCCTTTGTGTAATGAGGTATACCCTTTTAACCTCAAAACTATGCGAATGGCAGCAAAATATGCAAAAGTAACACCTGCCAATACCAATCAAACTATCACAAATACATCGGGATCAGTAGCATATTCTATTAAGCGTTTTAGCCTTAATCAAGCTACTTGGACTGTAAGTTTATCCTCGAATTCTTCATATATAAGCTCTATAGGACAACCAAAACAACATGGTAATATTGCGCTTTTGGGAACTGATAATGGAGCTATTGATTTTCAATTAAAATCAACTACACCTTCGGGGACTCAAATTCCTATAGTTCTTACTGTAAATAATGGTAGCTGGGAATATACCACTAATATTACTGTAACCTATAATGGTGGTACAACTACCTGTACAGCTACAGTGCCTACAGGAATATTTTCCTCTTCAGTAGGATCTAATACTGCTACTATTGGATGGACTGCTGTAGCGGGTGCAACTTATGATCTAAGGTACAGACAAGTTGGAACAACAAACTGGACAACTTCTGCCGAAAACGGAACTTCTAAAGCAATCACTGGATTAACACCTTCTACTGCCTATGAAGTACAACTAAGAAGTAAGTGTACCGATGGCACTACATCTGCTTATAGCGCTTCTGTAAACTTTACAACTACCAATTCACAAACCACTTATTGTGCTTCTAATGGGCAAAATACTAATGATGAATATATTAGTAATGTACAACTGGGAGCTATCAATAAAACTTCTACTGCAGAAAGTGGTGGATATAGTGATTTTACTGCTGAATCTACATCTCTTACCAAAGGAAGTACCAACACAATATCTATAACTCCTACATGGACAGGAACTAAATATAATGAAGCATATTCTGTATGGATAGATTACAATCAGGATGGTGACTTTGAAGACAGCGGAGAGCAGGTATGGACTAAAGCTGCTTCTCAAACAACTCCTGTAAGTGGTAATTTTACTGTGCCAGCTAGTGTCAAAGAAGGGAGCACCAGAATGAGGGTATCTATGAAATATAATGGAATACCTACTCCTTGTGAATCTTTCTCTTATGGCGAAGTAGAGGATTACACTGTTGTTATAGGTGGATTTAGTGCTAATACTCAAACTACTTCTGCACCAGCCAAATTAACAACTTCTAATATAGATTTAAAAGATTCTGATATTATTATTAATCCAATACCTGCAACAGATTTTATCATAATTCAAATGAATAATTTTAATGGTTCTAGCTACAAAATTATTAACAAAGCTGGGCAAATGGTAAAAAGTGGACAAATGTCTGAAAACAAAATAAAAGTAAATGAATTACAAGCTGGAATGTACTTTTTATCTGTTACATCAGATACAAAAACTATAACCAAAAAGATTATTTTAAAATAAATAAAAGCAAATATGTTA
>CAKMZM010000063.1 GCA_929200365.1 uncultured Flavobacteriaceae bacterium
TAAGGCAAAATACCTTGGTAAAACTGAAACTCACTAGCCTAAAAATACAGTACAATATCAGTTTTCTCATGAAAAGGTATTAATTGGTTAATTTCATCTTGTTATATAAGACTAGTTACATTATATTTTTGTTACATCTTTTCTTGTTATGAAAATGTTAAAAAATTAAGGATTCTTTAATTAAAGCTTTTTTGTAGTTCTTTTATTTCTATAAATAACATACCCTACAACCCCTATTAAAACATATGGTATAATCATTAGATATACAATCCCATTATTGATCCCTTTTGCTGCCTCTTGTCCTTCTTCATTCTCTAGAACTGCTCTACACATTGCGCATTGTGCCTCTACAGAGGTAGCAAATAAAAGAAGGAGAAGAATTATATAGTATGTTTTGTGTTTCACATGAATAAATTAATATTAATATGGGTATTAGGTCTCAGGAGCTGGGTGTCAATAATCAGTTTGTTTAGCATCTTGTATCTAATTTTATGAATACCTAATAATCAATTATTTTCAACTATAACTGTAATATGGTGATATCATAAAATATACAATCACTCCTGTAACAGCCACATATAGCCAAATCGGAAATGTAATTCTCGCAATTTTTTTATGCCTATCAAATCGTTTTGCCAGTGCTCTTACATAAGTAATCAATACAAAAGGAATAACTACAATAGAGAGGATTATATGCGTAATCAAAATAAAATAATATATGTACCGTATCATTCCTTCTCCTCCAAATTGGGTAGAATCACTAGTCATATGATATGCGATATACATAAGTAAAAACAATACCGAGCATAAAATCGCCGTTTTCATGAGTTTTTCATGCAATGAAATATTTTTATTTTTTATTGCCCATAAAGCGGCTAGTAAAATCACAGCGGTTAAACCATTAATTGTTGCATATATTGGTGGCAAAAAAGTAAGGGGTTGCACATCAAACCCAAGTTTTCTCAAATTAACTCCAAATAATGCTGCTACAACAAGAGGAATAAAAACTGATAAAATTACAATCCATTTATTGTATTTTTTTTCTACATCTGATTGGTTATTTTTACTCATTCTTATTTAATAGTTTCTTTATATCTTCTAATAAAATAGTTATTTGCTCTTCTTCTCCGTTTTCATCTACTTTTTCCTTTACACCAATTGTTCCTCTATAGTAAATAATTGGATTTCCTGATACATCATATCTCGATCGTATATATCCTTCCTGATCAATTAAAGCAAAGTAGCCATTATGCTCAAATCCACCTGGTACATCGGGATTCTCTGCAGCATAGATATTAAATCCAGCATTGGCCAGTTCATAAATATCTTCTCTGTCACCAGTTAAAAAATGCCAGTCTGGATTTGTAATCTTATAATTCTCTGCATACTTCTTAAGCCTTTTTGGAGTATCAAATTTAGGATTGATGGTAAAAGATGCTACTCCAAAATTTTCATAGTCTTTTAATTTATTTTGTAGATATACTAAGTTTTTATTCATCATAGGGCAAATGGTCGGGCAACTTGTAAAGAAAAATTCTGCTATATACACTTTACCTTTATAGTCATGATTAGTAATTAGAATACTATCCTGATCTAAGAATGCAAACTCAGGAACTTTTTTTGGTGCTCCATTAAGTTTTATATAACTAAGTTTTTTATTAGCGACAGGATTACTGGCACTCATTCTATCATTTTTAATAATCGAAGTACTTTTAATTCTATTTACAATTTTAGGAATAAAAATGATTCCAAAGATTAATATGATAAATGATATCCCGATATATGATTTTTTTTTCATGTACTCACTCTTTATTTGTCTTTACGATTTGCTTTATATTTTTTTAAAGCTAAACGATATTCTGCAAGAATCACTTTTATATCATCACTCATAACATTTGATAAATCGGCAACAGAACTTGCATCATAGCCATATACTTTTGAATCATTTTCTTTTAACTTACCATCTCTACCTCTTAGCTCACCATTTTTATCGATTATATATACATACTGTGTTGCCAAATTATCATCTAATTGATGCGGTGTTTTTAAACTCTTAAACAAGGTTTTTATGCTTTCTGGGGTACCAAAAACAAAGTTCCACTCAGAAACATCGGTAATATTATCTAATTCGTCTAATAGTTCCTTTGCTGTATTCTCACTACCATAAGGTAAAACCATTACAAATTGAAAATCTCGAAACCCATAATTTTTTTTATAAATCTTTTGATTTAGGTTGAAGGCATTTCCTTGTTTGTTATGAATATCTTTTCCTAAGAAACCAAGTACGGTAATCTTATCAGAAAAGTTAACTTCTTTTTTGGTTAATGGTTCAAAATTTTTAAGGTCCCCTATAGACTTATTAAGTACAGGAAGTTTGGCAAAATTATGTACTCCAGAAGCGAAAAACAAATAAGCCACTAATGGTAGTATAAATAGGACTCCTAAGACAAGAAATTTTTTCATTTAGTAGTAACTTTATTCCTACTCAAATAATTAGAGAATTAACAATTGTGCAAAAATAAAAAAAGACGGCTTAACAAACCGTCTTTTTACAATGCTTTTAACTTATATGTTTAAAGGATTAAAAATCCCAAGCTACATATCCGCTTTTAAAAACTTCATATACATAATCTCCCTCGGTAAGTAATATAAATATTAAGTAACAAATTAAGAAAATCCCTGTCCAAACGACAGATCTTCTTAAACCTTTAGTTTCGCCTTCCATATGCATAAACGCCCAGGTGATATAATATGCTTTATAAATTGTAAGAATAATAAAAATCCAGTTTAGTAATTTCATACTAATTAAAGTAGTTTCTATTAAAAATGCTGGTTTTATAATTCCAAGTATTACTTCTACTATTGTAACCACAGATAATAGAATAAATACCTTCCAGATTCTTCCTATATTTGATTCGTGATGTGCTGTATCGTGTGCCATTTTACTACTATATTTTTATTAAACCAGATAAAAGAATGTAAATACAAATACCCATACCAAATCTACAAAGTGCCAGTATAAACCAACCTTTTCTACCATCTCATAATTTTTTCTCCTTTCATAAGTACCAAGAATTACATTAATAAAGATGATAATATTAATAATCACTCCTGAGAATACGTGAAAACCGTGAAAGCCAGTAATAAAAAAGAAGAAATTAGCAAATAAAGGAGTACCATACTCATTATGTGTAAGATTTGCTCCTTCTACAATACCAATAGCATCTGCTTGCATTCTTTTTAAGGACTCTGTTCTTGATAAGATTGTTTTCTGTCCTTTTTCTGTTAAGGTCTGAGTTCTTATTAAAAGATCTTTTCTTTTGGCAAAGCCTGCTCTTATTTCTTCAATAGTATATGTAGGTAAAGTTCCTTCTTTTTTGAACCAAATTCCATTTTTTCGCTCATGTTGGGCTCTATCTTTATGTGTATTGATAATTGCAATATCTTTTAGACCTACTCTATGCCCTTCTCCATCTACAAATTGTAAAATTTGCCCTCCTTTGGTTTCTACCGCGCCATATTCTCCTTTGATAAAGTTTTTCCACTCCCAGGCTTGTGAACCTACGAATATTGCTCCCCCAATTATAGTTAGGAACATGTAAAAAATCACCTTTTTTTGTTTCATATGATGTCCCGCATCTACGGCTAATACCATAGTTACTGAAGAAAAAATTAGAATAAAAGTCATCAAAGCTACATAATACATCGGAGCATCTACCCCATGTAAGAATGGAAAGTGATTAAATACTTCATCAGCTATTGGCCATGAATCAATAAATTTAAATCTTGAAAAACCATACGAGGCTAAAAAACCAGAGAATGTAAGCGCATCCGAGAGGATAAAAAACCACATCATCATCTTACCATAACTTACCTTGAGCGGTTGATTACCACCTCCCCAAGTTTTATCTTCAGTGCCTGTTTTAGTAACAGCTGTTTCCATATAAAGAATTTGGTATTGTTAAATTTCCCACAAAAATAATCAATTTTATCATTTCACCTGCTCAAATTTATTTTTTAATTACTACAGATGCTTTTCTTTAAAACATTCTCTTTTATAGTATTAAATCAATGATCAGAGATCATTTCACGAAATACAAAAACAAAAAGAGATAAACCCACAGAAAATCAACAAAATGCCAATACATCGCACCTAGTTCTAACCCAAGAGTTTGACCTGTTTTATATTTTTGTTTAAAATGATTATAAATTACAACTAAAAGCACTAAAATCCCTCCGATGATATGTGCCAAGTGTGTTACTACAATTATAAACATAAATGTAGTAACGATATTAGATGTTGGACCTGTAAAATGATATCCTTGTCTAATAATATCGCTAAACCCTTCAAACTGCAAGAATATAAATATAATTCCTAATGCAAGTGTAGAAAGTAGTAATAATGTAGCTAAGCTTCTATTATTTTGTTCAATCGCCTTTTTTACAAAGTAGAATGTTACACTACTTGCTACTATTATCAATATACTATATATAAACGCATTTGGAAAAACAAGATCTATCCCCCAGTCTTTCCTGCTTTTACTCACAACATAAGCACTGGTAAGTCCTGCAAATACCATTGCCATACTAATCATAGCAAACCACATCATGGTTTTTTTGGATCTATTAACTTTTTCTTGTGTTGTTCCTTGTGTTAAATCCATATTCTAACAAATTTATCTACTACATAAATGACTTGTAATAATGTAATATACAAAACACTCATTAGCATTAATTGTTTTGCTGTTTTAACATCTCTAATCTTATATAATCGGATTGCAGATCTAATTAAAATTAATCCTAAAAATAAAGTAATCACTCCTGAAACAGGAGTAAGATAAAGCTTACCAGTAACTCCAAAAACAGGTATTAAAGAGGTTACCACGGTCCATAATGTATAAATAATAATCTGCACAGCAGTACCTTGATCTCTCTTACCTGTTGGAAGCATAAAAAACCCTCCCTTTTTATAGTCATCAAACAAAAACCATCCTATAGCCCAAAAATGAGGAAACTGCCAAAAGAATTGAATCATAAACAATGTCCCTGGTTCTATCCCAAAATTATTTGTTGCTGCCACCCAGCCTAACATAAAAGGAATGGCTCCAGGGATAGCACCAACAAAAACAGATAATGGCGTCTTTGTTTTTAAAGGAGTATATAAACTTACATATATAAATATAGAAATTGCCCCAAACATGGCCGTTTGAGGATTAATTGTATAAAGTATAGATATTCCTGCAATTGTAAAAAATGTAGCAATTGCAAAAGCTGTGTTAACAGACATTCTTCCTGACGGAATCGGTCTATCCTTAGTACGATCCATCAATTTATCTAGATCTCTTTCTATAATCTGATTATAAGCATTTGAAGCCCCCACCATAAAATACCCTCCTACTGCGAGAAGAATCAGAGTACTCCATGAAACTGTTTCTACACCTAACAAATATCCTGCAACAGATGAAAAAACCACATTCAATGCCAGACGCATTTTTGTAATTTCTTTAAAATTCTGAACAACAGAGATTTTTATAGTATTCGTTTGGGTCACGCTCAAATCTTGCACGTTTTCTAAATAGCTTTTTTTAAAAGTGGTGCAAAGATATATCTTAAAAGCATTTTAGACAACTTATAACTACTTATAATTCAACTTTTAACAAACTTCATGTCACAATAAATAAACGATTCTAGGAGTTAATCAAAATTTTTATTTACAGAACATTTTGATAATCACCCCAGTAGCTATGAGTAGTTTTTGTACTTTATTCACGACAACTCATCGTAAAAAACCACATAAAAGCATCAGATAAAGCATTGTTTAGCACTAAAATTATTCTTAGATACAGGAAATTGGCAACAAAAAAGTTTAGACTAGTATAATTAAAAAAGACCTGCTGGTAGTTACAACAGGTCTTTACCAGTTAGTTTTTATATTTTAAAAACGATGGGCAATTGATATTTTACAGTTACAGCTATACCTCTTTGTTTACCTGGAGTCATCTGCGGAAACAAGTTAATCACTCTTTGCGCTTCCTTTTTTAATTTTGGATGTGCTGCTCTAACCTGAATGTTTTTAATCATTCCATCGGCATCAACATCAAACTGAGCATAAATTCTTTGCACTCCTGTTAAACCATACTTTTCTCCTAGTCCTTTATCAAATTTTCTGGAAACGATTTTTCTAATTTTCTCAGAAAAACAAGCTGCTTTTTCTTTGTTTGTTGCCAATTTCTCACAACCTGGAAAAACAGGAACGTCTTCTACAGCCATAAAAGGTACAATTACAGGCTCATCAATAACAGGATCGGCATCAATAATAGAACTAGGATCGATCGGTGTAGATTCGATGGGTTCGTTTTTAAATACCTTATCCAGATCAGTTATCTCAGTGCTATTATCAACAATCTTAAATTCTTGAGGATCTACTACTGGTCTTGTGTGTTTTCTGGCAACTTCTTTTGGTTTGGGTTTTTCATAAATTTTGTAAGCCCCATCCCAATCTACATCGGGTTGTTCAATTGTAAAATCAATATCGCTATGATTAGCTATTGATGTTGCGGTAGACATCTCAAGCATTACATAGGTAAATAAAAGACTTATTATAAGTCCAATCTGAAAGTTCACCAATGTACTTTTTCGTACATTAGCATCGTGCTTGTTACTCATACTATTTAGTTTTAACGTTACAATTAAATCTGAATCAACAAGCATACCAAAAAAAGAATCCCGTCTACATAATGTGACGGGATTCTGATATTTAAAGTATTTATTTTTAGTCCTGTACCTGAAAAACGATTGGTAAGGAATACAATACACCTACTGCTTTTCCTCTTTGTTTTCCTGGGGTCATTTTAGGTAATAATTTAATCACTCTTTGTGCTTCTTTTTGTAGTCTAGGATGTGGAGCTCTTGCCTGAACACCAACAATATTACCGCCTCTGTCAATTTTGAATCTTACATAAATTCTATTAACACCTGTAAGACCTAGCTCACTTCCAATTTCTGTATTAAATTTACGGTTAACAAACTTCTTAACCTTTTCACTCATACATTTCTTTTTGGCTGCATTATTTCCTGCTTTCTCGCAACCAGGAAAAATCGGTACATTCTCGATAACTGCAAATGGTACATCTGCAATTACTTCTTCTTCTTCTGTATCATCAATCTCTTCAATCTCTACGATTTCTTCTTCCTGATTGGTTTCTGTAGATTCGATAATAGTTTCTTCTACTTCTTCTTCATCCTCTACTACATCAATAATTTCAGGTGCAGGAGGAGGAGGAGGAGGAGGAGGAGGAGTGTTTAAGTTCTGAGTAATTGGCACATCTTCTTCTTCCAATTCATCAAGATTAACCTGGCCTATATCTATATTGGCTCTATCATAAGTTTTCCATTCTATTCCTTGCCATGTTATAAAAAGAACTAAAATAAGCCCTAATTGAAGGAATAAAATACTTTTCTTAGTTAAATCTGCTTTTGGATTTTTCTTTGGTTCCATATTATATAAATCGTTATAGAATTGCTAAAATAGCTAATTTCTTTTATAATTTCCAAGTAAAGATTAAAATGTAAAACAAAAAAAAGTTTTTTAACTTTTACTTTTTCTGATTTTATTAGAAATAAGATCGTTATCTACCTGATCTCTTGTTTGTTTTGTTTAAATTTTAATATTTTATTTTTGAATACTGCAAAAACAAATATAGCAAACACTGTACCGCTAGTATTTGCTACAACATCCCACCAATCAGGGCTACGGTATGTAGTTAAAACGCCTTGTAGTATTTCCATTAAAACACCATATAGGATACATATAACAGAAGTAATAATTAAACTTTGTTTTAAGTTTTTATTTAACCTTTCAGAAAAAAATAAAAATAAAGTCCACACTATGGTTAAAGCAAAATATGCCAGAAAATGACCTATTTTATCACTTCTCTCTACCTTAAATTTAACTGGGAATACAAATTTTGCTAACGACGCCCATGTAATCAGAGAAGTTAACACAATAACCAGAGCAAAAAGGGTATTATGCCCCAACAACTTCTTTATACTCATCTGCAGATAGTAATAGATCATCGATTTGAGAAACATTTGATATTTTTACCTTTACCATCCAACCTTTTCCATATGGATCACTATTTACCAACTCTGGTTCATCTTCTAAAGCTTCATTAAACTCGATAATCTCGCCTGCTAATGGTAAGAATAAATCTGATACTGTTTTTACTGCTTCTACAGTACCAAAAACTTCTTGTTCTTCAAGTTCTTCACCAACTGTTTCTACTTCTACATATACAATGTCACCTAGTTCGCCTTGTGCAAAATCAGTAATACCAATAGTTACAATATCATTTTCAATTTTGATCCATTCGTGATCTTTGGTATATTTTAAATCTACAGGAGTATTCATTTCAAAAAAATTTATGAGTTGTTAATATTATGGTAGCGAAAATAAATCTATTTTTATTAAGTTTTAGAAAAACCTAGTAAAAAATTATTAAAAAAGAATAATCTACTACCTCGGGTGTACGACAAATTTCCTTTTTTTCATAGAAACACGAAAAGTTAACAATATCTTTCTTTTATATTTTATGCATCCCATCCCAACCTTCCCTAAGGAAAGGAGTTAGTTTTGCTTTGGGAAGTTAAGATGCCAATATCTTTGAAAAGGGAAATTTGTCGTACACCCATTACCTCAAACAATAGACAATTACCAAAATCTTAATTTCCAAAATTATATCTTAATGTAAATCCTCCTCTAATCGTGGTCTGAGGAAATGCGGTAGAAATAGAATATTTAGAAAAGGTATGATCATAAAATAATAATGCTGTCAAATTCTTACTTAGTGAATAGTCTGTAGTAAACTTTATTCCATAAATATCTTGCCCTGCTGTTACCTGAGTATTCTCTATGTCTAGGTATCTGATCAAGGTTTCGTTTTGACGTAGTGATAAATCGAGTCTAAGGTTAAGATCGCTTTTTATCACTTTTTTTCTTCCTGTAATTTTGGTTGCAAATGTAATGTCTTTCAATCGATACCCTAATCCCATGATATATTCGTTTCCTTGGATTTCGGTAAGTAAGTTGTTGTCAAAACTTAATGACAATGCCCTGTCTTTTTTCCATTCTGCAAGGATTTTAATCGAATTTTTCATTTCCATATCCAATCGAACAAGGGGACTAAACTGCTCTGTTAAATTAATATTAGAATACAATTCTGGGTTTCTATAATTACCTGCTTCATCCAATTCATTTTCAGCACCACCTCTTCCAAACTCCAGATTAGTTTGAAATTGATTAATGGTATAATTAGCCCTATACCCATGGGCTACAGAAAACCTTTTAAAACGTTTCTTAAACCATTTTAAATTCATTAAACCTGTATATTTTATATCCCAATTGGGTAATGGAATATCTCTAAAAGCTCCTTTTTCAACTTTTTCTGGACTCCCACCAGTATAAGCGGCCAAAAACGCTGGCAGTAAAACTGCTTGATTGGTTCTTCCGTAACCACTAGGAAAGCCATCCCCATCAGTACCAATGCTTCTACTGTCTTCTCTAGCCAAACGATTTGCTATAATTAATCTATTTTCTTTAAACTTATCGAATGTCTCTGATGAAAATTCGTTACTCTTTTTAAATGCGGTTCTGATCAGTACTGTTGAAATTGTAAAATTACCAAAAACATTAGAAGTTAATGATCTATATATCAAGTCTTCTGCGTTATAATTCTCTGTAAATGTTTCAGAAGAATTTCTACTGGCACTAATATCAATTTTAAGTCCTTTTAACAATCCCAAAGAAGCTTGTACATTTAATTGTTTTCCTTCTACTTCTTGATATTGTTGATTAAATTCGTCATACAATGTAAGCCATCCATTACGTGCAGCTAGATCCCGAATATCAGATTGGCTACCAAAAGTAAATCCTACTGTTGGTTTAAGAGTACCTACAAAACCAGGTTCTCTCATATAACCAGGCAGAAAAATACCACTATCCTGCTGGTAGTTTACATTTACTTTTTTTAGTACTGTAACTAATCCAATAAGTGTATTATATGCTTTATCACCTGCACTTAACTTGCTTCTTCCTCTTTTGGTTTTATTCTTCTGTGGTGTCTCAGTTTCCTGACCTCCTTCTTTTCTATCTTTAGACTCTCTCTCTCTTTTGTTTTTCCTTCCAGACTTCACTTTGGTTAATCCTACATATTTATACAGTGTATTCATATCCAATGAACCATTTAGCGTATGTACATTAGCATTTTGAATTGTATTTCCCAAGTCTGGAATACCTTCTAATGTTTTTAGCGCCTCACTTCCTTTTACCCATTGAAAATCTGCATTATATGAATATGTAGCACGCATAAATTTAAACACTGGTATTTTCTTAAAAGGAACTTCATAATTAACCTGAAGTTGTTGGCTATGCGTATTTGGATCTCCTATATCAAAAAAGCCACTCCACAAATCTATGGTGTTGTCTACTCTGTTATTTTCATCAATAAAATTTCTTATAATACGATTATTAGCAGAGGTGAAATTAAAATTTAAAGACTTGGTTATGTTATAATTAATCCCATATTGCCAGTCATAAAGAAAGTTACGTTGATATAACGTTTGTCTAATAGCATTATCAGGCAAAGTAATATCTCTAAAAATCTGTTCATTGTATTGTCTGGTAATATTAGAGTTTACTGAAACACTCGTTGGAAGCAAGTTTACATTAAAATCTTTAATCAAATTAAAATATTTACTCTTACCTAAAAATTTCACTTTCTTAAAAGGCTCTACTTCTTTTGGCTGAAAACTAAAATCATAGGTTCCTCCTAGTTTTACGTTTTGATCCAATGATTTTTCGATTTCAAAATCACGATGATCAGTTTGGTTATAGGTTCCTGAAAACGCAAAATTCTCTACATCATACGGCATAGGTTTGCTATCCCCTGTTCTCTCTTTACGCAACCCAATAACATTAAAACTTTGTCTTTTTGTATATTCTGTTGACTGCCTTTCTATACGTTCTTTTACTTCTGGATCGGTAATATTATCTAATCTATCCTGAAGTTCTAAATCCTGATACTCGGGATCAAACTGAGGGGTAATTAATTCTTCTCCACGACTATAATTAAATGGCACTTGCACTCCCCATTTTTTGGGTAGCAATTGTCCCAAATTAACATTAGTTGTCAGATCATACTGTTTATGATCCTCTCTGCTTCGTTCATTAGGTCCCTGCTCAATCCCCCCGAATCCAATAGTACTAATTTTTCCTGATGCACTAACATTTACAAAATCTGCAATATTAGCATCTAAGCTACCTACAGCAGCCCATCCACCTCTGTTTTTAAGATCACTTAAACGCATTTCATTATACCAAACCGTCCCTGATTGATCACTACCACTATCATTTTTGATACCGACCATCATTACCCGTATGTCTCCAAAATTGGGATTACCTTTAATTCCTACTCTAAGGTTATTAGGTCCTGTAAAGAAATTAAGGTCGTTTGCGCTCAAAGAATTGTCTCCCAATACATTAGATTTTATTTGCTGAAGAAATTCTAAAGGAAGGCTTAATCGGTTATTTTCTGGCCATACTCTATTTTGATTTTTATCATCACGGTCAGAAACGGTTAAGGGTAATTCGATCTGATAGAAATTATTGGTAAAATCATTACCCATTCTTATAAAAGCTTTTAAATCTCCATCCTGAATTGGAATTGCAGGTTCAGGAAGCGATTCTGCATGCAAAAACATTTCAAGATTCTCGTATTGACGCATATCAACATTAAAATTCTTATACACCCCACGAGCATCACCAGATTGTAGGTTATTAACCGTAAGTGCCAATGATCGCTCATCTTCTCTAATAATATTGTTATTATTATTTAACTGTTCTCTTACAACTCCAGGAGGTGTTGTATAGTTTGAAGTTTCTTCTTCACTCACAGAAGTTACAATAACGTCACTATCCCCAAGTACATTCAAACCATTTGTAGGATCATTGGTTTGATTTCCTTCTACAATATATCTTCTATAATCTCCTCTTACCAAATCCATATTACCAAATCGTAACAAAACTGGTTGAGAAAAATCGGTAAGGTACATTCTCATAAATCGTATCGATCTATAATCACTAATATTTATAGACCTTTCAGGATCATAAATCGGAATTTTAAAACGCACCCATTTAGTCTGTATTTCTTGCCCAGATACATTGACAGTAATATCTCTAACATCTGATATATAGTCTGTTCCTCCATCATTACCTACTCCCATTCCTTTAAAAATCGGAATTTCATATTCATGATAACTATTAATTGTATTCATAGTATTGTCCCTATTTACATCTTCGGCCGTAGGGAACGTGGTATTTCCTCGATCATCATTAGATAGGTTGGCAGGAGAGTTCCCTTCTGTACCATTATAATTTTCATATCGTTGTCGAATAGTACCTCCTGCCTGAAGGAAATAGGTGTAATTATCCCCCGAAGGGTCATCTAAAGATCCAAATTCGGGAAATTTCTCTTTTTCAGCCTGATCTCCTAAACCATCAAATCCAGTATCTTGATTTACTCTATCTGAACCATCAGAATCAAAAGTATATATCAAGGATTGATTTACAGGCACTCGAGCATAGTCTGTATCTACTATATTGCCATTCTCTCCATTTTTAGGCAATCCATTTTCATATTGTTTCCTACCATCTTTAAGAACATCCTCACTAATATTACCTAAATTAAATACAATGGTACCCCCTGGATTATCTACATCATCATACTCAAAAGGATCCATCAGCCAAAATTCAATAAACTCTACATTAGATTGTTCAAAATTAGTTGATGTTAATTGCCTGGTAATTCCTCCAAAATTATTTCTTGGATCAGGTTGTGATGAACTCCCTGGTGCATAATCAGGGTTAAAATTATATGCTCCTCTATTAGTTGGATCGTAATTTAAGTCTAATGTAAATAATGCTAATGTTTGCCCCTGTACTATATCTGTTTCGGGAAAAATTTCATTAACAAATACTCTTCGGGTAGCGTTTGAAGCCAAATCCTGTTCAGATACCCCGCTTGGTCTCCCATTACTGTAAAAAATCGGATCGATAGAATACCATGATAATTTTGCTCTTTTATACCCTGATTCTATACCATCAACAACGACATCATCTGTAGGGTCATTAGGATTCCCAAACCCAATAGGTACACTAGAGAGCTCCCATGAAAGTGGCGAACTTACATCTATTTGGGTCTGCGCTCCTTCAAAATCATCTATATAGGTAGTTACCTTACCATCAAAATCTGCTCCTTTTGGTGCTCCTGCAATCAGATAAGCTCCTTCGGCTCTTACCGAAACATTCGAAGGTACATCTGTATCAATATTTGGGAGTTTATTTACCATTCTGGTTAAGAAAGGAACTTCTGTAGAATAAGCCACATTAAATCCTAATACTGTGTTATTAATAGGCTCAAAATCATAATTAGATTTTTGAGTAATCGGTCTTTCTTTCAGATTTAAATAGGTACCTCCTATAATAAAATCATCACTAAATTTGTGTTCTATATTTACTCCTGTAAAACGCTTTGTTTGCTGACCAAAGACCGCATTGTTCTCGGTAGAAACCTGAATAGGTGTATTAGATGACAACAATGCCTCATCTAGGATAGTTACTCTTCCTATTTGATAATTCACTGTATAATCTACTCCTTCCTGCAAAGTTCTTCCTCCTGCAGTAACAGTTACAGAGCCTTGAGGTACATTAAATGCTCCCAAAGGGATTCCATCCTGCCCCGAGGATTTATACTTTCCTTTTAATTGAAAGTAGTTTTTATTGGCTGATTTTTGTTCTGCTACAACCTTGGTCGACGTGTATAAATCACGAAATACGTATTGCCTTTGATTGGCGTTATAAGAATCAGGATTCGTATAATCTGCTCCAACGGGTCCATTATCTAATTTATCAAAAAGATGCTCTCCAAACGGTTCTACAGAGGTAAATATAATACGCCCATTTTGTGGGTCTATAGTAACTCCTGGTACATAATCAAAGAAACCATCTCCTCCTTGTATCGGGTCATTATTAGGATTAAGTCGATCCATATTAAAGACTTTGAGTAATGTAGTCTGCTCTACATCATCTGGTAGTGCAACCGACGACCCTTCTGCTGCCGTAATATAATTTAATGGAGAAGGGTTTGAGTATAAAATATTTAATCTAAAGTCGTTTTGTTCTAACCTAAATGCTCCTGTATTATAGATGTTTTTCATCATCAAATCCCATATTGGCAATGTTACATTAACAATTGGACTTTTAAGCATCTTAACGATCAAACTTTTACTGGATCCTACCTCTGCAACGCCAGTCTCATTGACATCACTTACCGTAGCATCTACTCCATCATTTGCAAATTCACCAACCTGAAAAACATCTCCTCCTACTGTATATTGATATGCGACCGCCAATACTTCATCATTATTCAACCGTTGATTTAATGATATATATCCTAATTGAGGATTTAGGGTATACTCACTTTGATTTAATTTTCTTGCATTTTCTAAAATTGCATAATCAAAACCTTCATTAAAATTAGTTATTGCACCAACAAATCCTTGTTGTACCGTAGATATTTGTCGTACTGCTTCGGTAACAGGTCCGGCAGAGCCAATGGCTGTTGGATCCAGATCATTGTTCTCATTATCAGGAAATGCTCCTGCACTAGCATTAAATAAAGAGATAGGTATCGTAAAATTGCCTGTATCTGGTGCTTCTCCTATATCTTGAAGCGCTACAATATTACGCGCATTGGTTAGGGTTTGTGCACTTGTAGCTCTATTAGTTACCCAAACTTCAATTCTGGTAATCTGAATTCCTTTATTATTAATAAAAGGGTAATTTGTTAAAGAACTATTATAAGTATCTCTAAAATAATGTGATAAAAAGAAATGTCTGTTTTCATCATAATCCAATGCAAAAAGCTCAAAATTTTCTACGGTTCCTCCTCCTTCTACATTTACCGATCGAGTTTCAGATTTTTGTTCAGAATAGACTCCTGTAATGGTAGTTCGACCAAATTGTAGTCCCATTTTTACTCCAAAAAGGCTTTGTGCTCCCTGAATTAGTGAGCTATTTAATGGCATACTCACATTACCTACTTCGATACTTTGAATGATATCATCTTCGGTAGGGGTATATTCTAATTTGAACTGATTCTGAAAATCAAAAGTGGATTCTGTATCATAATTAGCCGTTACCTGTAGCCTAGTTCCTATTTTACCTATTAAACTCAGACTGATTCTCTGATCAAAATCAAATGTAAAATTACTTCTGTTACGTGGTGAAAAAGCTGGATTATCTTGTTTTGTATAGAGCAACCCTAAGTCCATCTCTACAGATCCCTGCGGAATAATTTCGATTTCATCTCCTCCAAAAACAGATTTGAAAAAGTTAGAATTGACATAAAAGATCGGGAGTAAATTTTTTCGTTTCTCTTCACTACCTTCTTTTTTACCACTAAAAGCTTCCATTTTTTCTTTAAAATAGGCTCTTTGTTGTTCTTCTTTTACTAAAGCTTCATATTCTGATGGAGTTAAGAAAAGAGGATATCGTACATTAAAGTCCCCTAATTTCTCTCGATAAATATATCGATTAGTAATTGGGTCATATTCATATTTAGTTACAATACTATTTGGATCTGGTAAAGACAAAGACCCAAAAGAAAATGTAGTACTTGTAGAGTCACGAACAGTTTGGTTATCCTGACCGTATAACACTCCACTATAAAGTACTAACAAACTTACTAATATTCTAAAAAAATGAACGCATAAATAATTCGACAAACTCAATGTTTTATAAATTTTTCAGTGCCTGTTTAATAATATTTTCAACTGTTTCTTTAGGGCTTTCATTTAGAACTTTATCGATTGCTTTTTCTGCAATTTTTCGATTAAATCCTAAAGTTTCTAAAGCAGATAACGCTTCATCTTTATTAGTATTGCTTTGTGACACTGAAACTTCGTCAATATTATACACTTTAAGTATTTTATCTTTTAAATCTATAATAACGCGTTGGGCTGTTTTGACGCCGATTCCTTTAATGGATTGAATTGTAGCTACATCATTTGTAGCTATTGCTTCTTTTATTTGATCGGGGTGTAAGGACGATAGCATGGTTCTGGCAGTACTTGCTCCTATTCCTGAAACCGAGATTAAAAGCTTGAAAATTTCTCGTTCGGATTTTTCTGCAAAACCAAATAAGGTATGAGAATCTTCCTTGACTTGCAGATGTGTATATAACTGAAGTGTTTCTCCTTCAGGAAGTAAAGAAAAAGTGTGTAATGATATATGCAATATATACCCTATTCCACCACAATCAATTACGACATTGGTAGGGTTTTTTTCGACAAGTCTCCCCTTGATATGTGTGATCATTTATTAAGTTAATATCCTCTCTTTGAGTTTTTGACATGAAATAACTCCTGATTTTTATCAGGCATAGTTTTTTCTGGTCTTTTTTTTACCTATAGTGGTATAGTTAAAAAAACAGTTTACCAGAAAACAACATCATAATTATTATTACCTGAATATCAAAATTCAAGAAGAGTTGAGTGTTAAGCGACCAAATGTAATAAAATTATACTACATACATGGGATAAAAAACCAGCTACATTACTGTATATGGGTATTAAATTGTAATAGGATGATTCAATACCCTGCGGTAAGGCTTCGTCATACCCTGCGGTAAGGCTTCGTCATACCCTGCGGTAAGGCTTC
>CAKMZM010000064.1:0-7842 GCA_929200365.1 uncultured Flavobacteriaceae bacterium
TCATAAAAAAACCTCCATAATATAAATCATGAAGGTCTTAATTAAATAGTAAAATGGTTAGTGATCACTACTTATTTTTAAGTTTTTCAGCTTGTTTAGTCCATTTATCTCTTTCGATTCTACCAGGAAAAAATTGAATAAGTGTCGTTACAGTATCAATATCTTCTGAAGTAAATTTACTAATTTGATCAAAAGTATAGATACCAATACTATTTAATTTTTCTTCAATAAAAGGACCAATACCGCTAATTAATTTTAAATCATCCTTTTGCGAGGCATCTGCTTTGCCAAAACTATCAAAATTTAGTCTAGGTGTTTCTCCTCTACCAGAAATCGCTATACCTCCATGATCACTAGTTTTAACTGCTTTAATTCCATTCTCAGGTATAGAGAATGTCGAATTTGCTTTTTCATTAGTTGCATTTTTGAGCATAGTATTTTCTCTTTCACATTCATCTAATGCTTTTTTATATTTTTTTTTGAACGTTCTTTTTGATACGAACCTTCCTAACAAGAAGGCTAGGAATAATAGTAATAATAGACACCACCAATTTGCTTCATTTAAAAAATTTAACATAGTTGTAATATTTTTAGTTTACGATTATTTCTATTCTTCTGTTTTTTGCTCTGTTTTCTTCACTATCATTCATAACAACAGGACTCGACTCTCCCTTAGATAAAGCTATAACCTTATCTTTGGCAATACCTTGTGAAATAAAATAGTCTCTCACATTATTTGCTCTTTGTTGTCCAAACCACATATTTGCTTGTTCCTCACCAATATCATCTGTATGACCAGTGATTACAATCGATTTATCAGGATACTTACGAATGTAATTTTTAAGTTCGAGGACATAATTAGATAAAGTGGCATCTGGTTGAAATGTTTTTTGAGCAAAATTAGAGTGCAATGTTTTGGCAGCTATATTTTTTTCTATTTCAATTAACCGATCTTCATTTAATGTCTTAAACCTAAATAGTATTCCACCAGTATAGTCACCATCATCAGAGTAGTTGTAATTAGTTAATTGAGCCTTAGTAACAATACGATCTGCATTAATTCCAGCCTTAACCAAAATATTTTTAATATAGTTAGCTCTAGAGATCCCTAATTGAGTACTATCTCTATTTTCAGAAGCACTCTCATAACCATAAATGATGAGTTCCTGATCTTGGTGTTGCCCTAAATAATCAGCTACTTGTTCGCTGAATCCATTTAAGGATTTAGGAATAAATACATTACTATTAATGTTATTAATCTTTAGATTTTCAACATACCTAAATACATCTTGTCCGTGAGGTCCCTTGGCAAATAATCCAACAGCTCTATTTGCTATTGAGATGCTATCTTCATATGCTTTTTTAATTAATGTTTCTGATTCAGGATCAGGCTTTTGTTCTACGACTAGAATATCTTCATTAGTGCTTTTTGTACACCAACCACAGGAGTAATACCACCATATTGCCAACCAGGCAAAAAGTAGAAAAATAAGAAAAGAGTAAAAATTTTTCATGTGTTGTTGATTAGTATTGGTTTCTTAAAGTTATAAAAATGTTTATTATCAACCTATTGCAATCTTTAAATTCTATATATTTAATCATAGAAAAAAGATGAATCGCAAAAAAATAAGCTGAAATACATTTGAGAGAAAATAATTTTTTATAAATTCGCAGAGGAATTAGAAAAAACAATGAATAAGATATTTGTACATCATCATCATTCTTACATTTTCGCTCAGGCGTGGTAGATATGATATGTGTATAACACAATAATATGAAAACCCGTTTGAGCAATTCAAACGGGTTTTTTGTTTCTATAAAACTTGTTTTTTGAATTGCTCAAGCATAATAACAACAAAAATGTCAAAAATTAAAATTGCAATTCAAAAAAGTGGACGCCTCAATGAAGATTCGATCAATATATTAAAAGATTGCGGTATATCGATTGATAATGGTAAAGATCAACTAAAAGCCCAAACCCGTAATTTCCCTATGGAAGTTATGTTTTTAAGAAATGGTGATATCCCTCAATACCTTAGAGATGGTGTGGTCGATATCGCAATAATAGGAGAAAATGTACTTATAGAAAAAGGAAAAGATATTTCGATTACAGAACGTCTTAATTTTTCTAAGTGCAAAGTTTCTCTGGCAGTCCCAAAAGATTTTGAGTACAATTCAATTAAAGATCTTAATGGAAAAAAAATTGCTACATCATACCCGAATACGGTTAATGAATATTTAGACAAACAAGGTGTCTCTGCCGAATTGCATCAAATATCAGGATCAGTAGAGATTGCACCAAATATTGGCCTAGCAGATGCCATTTGTGATATTGTATCTAGTGGCAGTACATTATTCAAAAATAATCTGAAAGAAGTAGAAGTGATGCTTACCTCTGAAGCTGTACTTGCAGTGTCTCCAAAAATATCAAACGATAATAAAAAACTTCTTGAAAAATTACAATTTAGAATCAAAGCCGTTTTAAAAGCCAGAAACTCTAAATATGTATTACTTAATGCCCCCAATCATAAAATCAAAGATATAGTTAAAATATTACCAGGAATGCGAAGCCCAACAGTATTACCATTGGCAGAAGAAGGCTGGAGTTCTATCCATACCGTAGTAGAGAAAAATAAATTTTGGGGAATTCTGGATGAACTAAAAGCAGAAGGAGCAGAAGGAATTTTGGTTTGCCCTATCGAAAAAATGGTTTTATAAATAACTTAATGTATTTCTGTTACGGCAGAAAGGAATAAGAGATGCAAAAAATATACAATCCAAATAAAAATAATTGGTCCGAGATATTAAAAAGACCAACACAAACTGTAGCTGATATTGAAGAAAAAGTGTTGACTGTTTTTAATGAAGTCAAAATATTGGGCGATCAGGCAATACAACGATATACTAAAAAATTTGATAAGGTAGATCTTAATACAATTCTTGTAGATTCTGAAGAAATAGAAGAAGCAAAAAAACAAGTAAATCAGGATTTAAAAGATGCAATACAAACAGCTAAATCTAATATTGAAAGGTTTCACGAGGCACAAAAAACGGATAAAGTTTCTGTCGAAACAACAATCGGAGTGAAATGCTGGCAAGAGAAAAAGCCAATTCAAAAAGTAGGATTATACATCCCAGGAGGAACAGCACCTCTTTTTTCAACGATTTTAATGCTTACCGTTCCTGCTAATCTTGCGGGATGCAAAGAAATCGTATTATGCTCTCCCCCGAATAAAGAAGGGAAAATCCACCCAGCTATTTTATATGCAGCCGATCTTTGCGGAGTAACAAAAATCTGTAAAGTAGGAGGTATTCAGGCTATTGCAGGAATGACTTTTGGTACAGAAACTATTCCATCAGTGTATAAAATATTCGGACCTGGTAATCAATTTGTAACCGTAGCAAAGCAATTAGCAACTAGGTATGGAGTGGCAATAGATATGCCAGCTGGTCCAAGTGAATTACTTGTTGTTGCAGATGATACAGCTAATGCAACATTTATTGCTTCAGATCTTTTAAGTCAGGCAGAACACGGTAAAGACAGTCAGGTAATATTAGTATCCACTTCTAAAGAAATGATTACTAAAGTAGAAGAAGAAGTAGCCCGACAATTAGCAGTTTTACCAAGAAAAGAAATTGCAGAAAGTGCTATATCCAATTCAAAATTAATTTATGTCGAAAATGATGAAGAAGCTATAGCGTTAATTAATGAATATGGTCCAGAGCATTTTATAGTATGTATGCAGGATGAAGATTTTTATATTCATGCTATCGCGAATGCTGGTTCGGTGTTTATTGGCAACTATACCCCAGAAAGTGCTGGAGATTATGCCTCGGGAACAAACCATACACTACCAACAAATGGCTATGCAAAACAATATAGTGGTGTAAATCTGGATAGTTTTATGAAATCGATAACATTTCAAAAGATATCAGAACAGGGTATTCAAAATATAGGAAAAACAATAGAGATTATGGCAGAAGCAGAAGGTTTACAAGCTCATAAAAATGCAGTAAGCCTGCGATTAGAAAGTTTAAAATAATGATTTGTTGTTCGCAGAAATAATCAAGAAGAGTTCAACAACAATTAATCAGCAATAGCCAATTAAAAATGAATAAAATACAATTTGATATAAAACAACTGGTTCGCAAAAATGTTTTATGTCTGAAACCATATAGCTCGGCCAGAGATGAGTTTACAGATTTTGATCAGGATATGATCTTTTTGGATGCGAATGAAAATCCTTATGAAAATGGGGTAAATCGATATCCAGACCCACAACAAAAAAGCTTAAAAACGATACTGGCAAATCAAAATAAAGTTTCAGAAAAAAATATCCTTTTGGGTAATGGCAGTGATGAGGTTTTAGATTTGATATTCAGAGCATTTTGTGAGCCTAGTATTGATAATGTGATTACGTTACCTCCTACGTATGGAATGTATAAAGTATTGGCAGATATCAATAATATAAAAGAACAACAAGTGTGGTTAGAAAAAGGTTTTCAGCCTAATGTCGAATCAATACTTGCTACCGCAAACAGTAACTCTAAACTATTGTTTATATGCTCGCCAAATAACCCTTCAGGAAATTTAATTGATCAAGAACGTATAGAGCAACTTCTGGATGGTTTTAAAGGACTGGTAGTAATTGATGAGGCTTATATTGATTTTGCAGATACAAAAAGCTGGATAGAGCGCATGGATAAATATCCGAATCTTATCATAACACAAACACTATCCAAAGCTTATGGTATGGCAGGGATACGGTTGGGAATTTGTTACGCTTCTGAAGAAATTATAGGTATTTTAAATAAAATCAAACCTCCTTATAATGTAAATGAGTTGACCCAGCAAAGAGCTTTACAGCGTATTGCCAAAGAAAATCAAATTAAAACTGAAGTTACCACAATAATAGAAGGGCGTATACAAGTAAAAGAAACTTTGTCTGCTGTAAATTTTGTAGAAGAGATATTTGAGAGTGACGCCAATTTTATTTTGGTAAGAGTAGATGATGCCAATAAGCGATACGATCAATTGATTCGAGAAGGGATTGTGGTTCGCAATAGAAGTACACAACCTTTATGTGATAATACATTGCGATTTACAATAGGTACAAAACAAGAAAATGAAAAATTAATACAGACACTTACTTCAATTTCGAAATCGTGATCTCATTTCAGAAATTTTTTAAATACAAAAACAGAGACAATATTACATTATGAAAAAGAAAGTATTATTTATAGATCGTGATGGTACGATTATCAAAGAAACGGCAGATGAGCAGATAGATGCGTTCGAGAAGATGATATTCTACCCAAAAGCATTTACATATTTAGGTAAAATTGCTCAGGAATTAAACTATGAATTGGTAATGATTACCAATCAAGATGGTTTGGGTACAGATGCTTTTCCTGAGAATACATTTTGGCCTGTACATAATTTTATTATAAAATCTTTTGAAAATGAAGGAGTCGTATTTGATAAAGTATTTCTCGATAGAACTTTTCCTCATGAAAATGCAAATACCAGAAAACCAGGAACTGGTTTATTAACCGAATATTTTTCTGATGAATACGATTTAGTAAACTCCTTTGTTATAGGAGATCGTTTAACCGATATAGAACTGGCTAAAAACCTGGGAGCAAAAGGAATTTTTATTAATGATAACACTAACCTGGGAACAGGAGAGATTACCATAAAAAGAGAAGAATTAAATAATCATATTGCTCTGGAAAGCAATGATTGGCAAAAAATATATGAATTTCTTAAACTAAGAGATCGCGTTGCAGAAATTTCACGAAAAACCAATGAAACCGATATTTATATCAAACTAAATCTTGATGGTACAGGTAAAAGTGATATTAGTACCGGATTAGAGTTCTTTGATCACATGTTGGATCAAATTGCACGTCATGGTCAAATGGATCTGGATATAAAAGTAAAAGGAGATTTAGAAGTCGATGAGCACCACACTATCGAGGATACTGCCATAGCATTAGGAGAAGTATTTAGTAAGGCTTTGGGTGATAAATTGGGAATCGAACGTTATGGTTTTTGTTTACCAATGGATGATTGTCTATCGCAGGTAGCTATTGATTTTGGAGGGCGCAACTGGTTAGTATGGGAAGCAGAGTTTCATCGCGAAATGATAGGTAAAATGCCAACAGAAATGTTTTTCCACTTTTTTAAATCATTTACCGATGGAGCCAAAGCCAATCTCAATATAAAAGCAGAAGGCACCAACGAGCATCATAAAATTGAAGCTATTTTTAAAGCTTTTGCCAAAGCGATTAAAGTTGCAGTACAGCGTGATCCTGATAAAATGATTTTGCCCAGTACCAAAGGAATGTTATAATGAATTACAAATTAAGATTGAAGAATTGTAAATCTGAAAATCATAAACCTAAAATATAAAGTGAAAATTGTAATTATCAACTACGGAGCCGGAAATATCCAATCTATAAAATTTGCAATACAAAGACTGGGATATGAAGCGATATTAAGTAATGATCCCGAAGAGATCAAAGCAGCAGATAAAATCATCTTTCCGGGAGTAGGCGAGGCGAGTAGTGCAATGCATAAACTTATAGATTCTGGATTGGATCGCCTGATTCCAGAATTAGAACAACCCGTTTTGGGAATTTGCCTGGGAATGCAGTTAATGTGTAACTATACCGAAGAAGGAAACACCAAGGGATTAGGGATTTTCGATGTTAATGTCGTACGATTCGATAATCAGGTAAAAGTACCACAAATAGGCTGGAACCAGATAGAATCTCTCGATTCACCTTTGTTTGATGGGATCTTAGAAAATGAACATATTTATTTAGTACACAGTTACTATGCGCCGGTTACTAAAGATACAGTTGCAAAGACTCATTATGGAATAACATATAGTACAGCTCTGCAAAAAGATAATTTCTATGGAACCCAGTTTCACCCAGAGAAAAGTAGCGTTGTAGGAGAAAAGATATTAAAGAATTTTTTGAAATTATAACTAAAAGAAACCTAGCTAAAAAACTATGAGAATCATACCAGCTATAGATATTATCGACGGAAAATGTGTTCGTCTTTCGAAAGGAGATTATGACACAAAAAAAATATATAATGAAAATCCATTAGAAGTTGCTAAAGAGTTTGAAGCCCATGGAATCGAATATCTACATTTGGTTGATTTAGACGGAGCAAAATCTAAACACATAGTCAATCATAGAGTGTTAGAGCAAATCGCATCAAGAACAAACTTGAAAATTGATTTTGGAGGTGGTCTTAAAACTGATGATGACCTTAGAATCGCTTTTGAAAGTGGAGCACATCAAATTACAGGAGGAAGTATCGCCGTAAAAAACCCCGAAATTTTCACATCTTGGTTACAAAAATTTGGAACAGATAAGATTATTTTAGGAGCAGATGCGCATCATGAAAAGATTGCAGTAAGTGGATGGTTAGAAGAAAGTGACAAAGAATTGATCCCATTTGTCCAAGAGTATCAGAAAGAAGGAATAACGTATGTGATTTGTACCGATATTAGTAAAGATGGAATGTTGCAAGGACCTTCTTTTGGGTTATACAAAAGAATCCTGAAGGATAGTAAAGGTCTTAAACTAATTGCCTCTGGAGGAATCTCGACATTTGATGAATTACCAAAACTGGCAGAAATTGGTTGTGAAGGAACTATCATAGGAAAAGCAATTTATGAAAATAGAATTAGTTTAAAACAATTAGAAAACTATATACTTCCAAAGTAACAAACAATAAAGAATAATTGAAGCGAAGACTCTAATTTGAGTAAAAGAATAATTATGTTAACAAAGAGAATTATACCATGTTTAGATATCAAA
>CAKMZM010000064.1:7942-16690 GCA_929200365.1 uncultured Flavobacteriaceae bacterium
GCAGATGCAGCACTGGCAGCAAGTGTTTTTCATTTTAAAGAAATAGAAATCAAAGATTTAAAAGTAAAACTGCAGGAAAACGAAGTACCTGTGCGTTTATAAATACCAGTAATAATAAAAACACCTATTAACCATTTTCTTCTATTGGGAGAGAATATAGAGAGAACAGATGAAAATAAATTTCAATAAAAATAGTGACGGACTTGTTCCTGCTATTATACAGGATGTAAAGACTAAGAATGTATTAATGCTTGGCTACATGAATCAAGAGGCATACGATACAACTATTGAAACCAAAAAAGTAACTTTTTTTAGTCGTACCAAAAATAGATTATGGACAAAAGGAGAAGAAAGTGGTAACATTCTGAATCTAGTAGACATAAAGAATGATTGCGATAATGATTCCCTTTTGATTACAGTGAATCCAGTAGGCCCAACTTGTCATAAAGGATCAGATACATGTTGGAATGAGGATAATAAACAATCGTATGGATTTTTGTCAGCACTTGAAGATGTGATTAGAAGTCGAAAAGAAAATCAGAAGGACACAACATCATATGTAGCATCACTATTTAGGAAAGGAATTAACAAGATAGCTCAAAAAGTAGGAGAAGAGGCTATCGAAGTGGTTATAGAAGCAAAAGACGATAATGAAAAATTATTTTTAGACGAAAGTGCAGACTTACTATTTCATTATTTAATCCTTTTACAAGAAAAAGGATATCAGTTACAAGATGTAGTAAATATTTTAGAATCAAGGCCTTAGTTTTTATGTAATTTTACTACGAAAAAACTACTCATAAATTTTGGTTTTAAAATATAAAATTTACATATATTTGCGTCTAACATTTATCCTACCCCTCTATAAACTCTGCATTTAATTGCAAGGTTTGTACCAATTTTTTAGTAAAAAATTTATTAAATATAACCAATTTTGAAATATACTAGCAAGTTACTATTTCTATTATTTACTATATCCTTAATTACTCAGAAGGTAAATTCACAATGTAATCTGGGTCTTATAACTATTGAAAAATGTGGTATGGAAAATATAGATTTTGATGGGATTAACGGATCCGATGGAATTATCAATTTATATAATGAAACAGGTACTACACCAGCAGACGGTACATGGAGTATAAACCCGAGATTTAGTTCGGCATTTGATGTTGCATCGGGTAATTTATTTATGTGGGAGTTGAAAAAGGCATCGACAATTGCTACGCAAAATGATTATTTTTTCGAATTGAAGAATACAACTACTTGTGGAGATACTCCTGTTAGGACAGCAAGATTAATTCTAGGTCCTTATTCTGGCGTGGCACTACCTCCTTCTGGACCACTTAATGTAAATGCTCAAGGTTGTGACCTTCATGGTTTTGATTTATTTAGTGCCTTTGCTTTGAATAATACTACGCCATCACCTCATTCTAATGGGGAATGGACATACAATGGGTCAAGTCCAAGTTTTATTTCAATCAATGGATCTACTCTTTTGGTTGAAATTCCATATCAATCAGGACTTCCATTAGTAGATCAAGAGGTTTTTGAATTAACATATACAGTTCCTGGTATTCTTGGATGTTCACCATCACAATCAACTACTGTAAGAATAGCGATGGTAAGACAAGTAGATTCTGGAGAGCCTGTTATTACAGAGATTTGTGAAGATGATTTGCTAGCTGGAGTTTATGATACGGAAATTAATTTAAGAGATGATCAATATCTATCTGGAGAAGACATAGAGGGGATTTGGCTGCATGATTTAGATCCAACAGGTGAAATAGAAGATGAGAAAGATTCAATGGTTAATCTAAGAACCATATATAATGCATTAATTGATAATGGTAATAATCTACGGTATGGATGTGAGACCTATGATTTTGTTTATGCTGTAGAACAACGATCAGCGGTATGTGGAGATATTGAATCTAAGGTTAGTTTTACCTTTCATGAACAGTTAAGACCGTTTAGTCAACCTAACCCTCCTCCTCAAATTTGTGCAAACGAGATTCCAGAAAATTTAAATTTATTCGACCTGTTAGAATTCACTACAGAAGGCAGTTTTGATTTTATTTATACAAATGATAATTATGTAAACTGGAAATTTATTTCTGGGCCTTCACCTACATCTGGTGATTTAGGTTTACCTAAAAAACCATTAACTGTTGTTGGACCTCCTTATCAATTTTATTTAGGAGAGATAAATACATACAGAGCAGAACCAGGGACATATGTATATGAATATGCCGTAAGCCCAAAAATAAATTGTCCTTCAGTACCTCAGGAAATTTGTGATCCTTATGCTAGTCCTGGAGAGCAATTTTATTGCGAACACCCTTGTGATATTATGACTGCCAGAGTAGAGATTGAAATTCTGGCATTTGATTATGCAGGAGAAGATACAAAAGATATTGGTTTGTGCGAATCTCAAGGGCAAGTAAATCTTAGAAGCTTATTAAGAACTAATGGTAATACAATAGCAACTACGGGGGGTTGGACAAATGCAGCGGGAGATATCATTAATAATACATTTGTTTTTCCTGTTATAAATAGTAATCAGACATTTGAATTTACATATACAACTACAAGTTCTCGTAGTTGTATAGAAACTGCAGATTTAAGATTTACGATATTCAAAGAACCTGATGCAGGAAATGGCACAAGCATTACATTATGTTCTGATGATTTAACAGTAACTCTTTTTGATCTTTTAGAAGGTAATCCTGATACAACAGGAATCTGGACAGGTCCTTTTGGATACACATCACCAGATCATTTAGGTGTTTTTGATTCTAGTAATGTTTTGCTACCAGTTTTGGGAGCAGGAGAATATATATACGTAGTTTCAGGTAATGCTGGGTGTTCTGTATCAGATCAATCTGCAATCATTATTACCATTGTAGAACCAGTAGATATCGGTAGTGATCGAAGTGAAACTTTTTGTAAAATAGATGGTAGGGTCAATTTGTATTCGCTTTTAGATAGAAATACTCCCCGTACTGGAGTTTTTGAAGATACTGATAATACAGGTGCGTTAAGTGCAGATGGGGTAGTAGAGTTTGAGACATTAACAAACAATATTTATAATTTTAGATATGTAATCGCCAATACGCAACCCTGTGATCAGTCATCTTTAAATGTAGCCATACAGATTGTGGATTTATCAATCCCTAATGTACTTCCTCAAGAATTTTGTATTCTTGATGCTGCCAGATTAGAGGATATTGAGGTTGATGTTTTAAACTATAATTGGTATGCTACTTTAGAAAGTGAAATTCCAATTATTGATAACTCTTTGCTTTTTGATAATCAAGTATATTATATTGCTACGATTGATGCAAATAATTGTGAGTCTGAACGTCTTGAAGTTTTGATAAATATATTAAATACTGGGGAGAAGTTTTCGAATGGAGAATTATGTACTCTTGATTTTCAGGATGGAGTATCACCAAACGGTGATAGCCAGAATGATACTTTTGATTTGTTGATAGAAGGTACATATAATATCCCAGAAGCATTTCCAGATTTTGATTTAAAAATATATAATAGATATGGTAGTCTTATCTATGAAGGGAATATTAATACAGAAGAATTTAGAGGAGAAAGTAATGTATCAGTACAATTAGGAGATGATCTTCCTTCGGGAACATATTTTTATGTTTTTGTTCCAAATTTTGAAAATAATTTACCAATACAAGGAAGTTTTTACCTAAGCAGATAAACCAATGAAATTGAAGTTAGTTTTTGTAATGTCAATAATTTTCTGCTCGGTGATCTATGCCCAGCAAGAACCACAATATTCTCAATATATGTATAATATGAGCACGGTTAATCCTGCATATGCTACAGGGCAAAGAGGTTTAATTTCGACTGGTTTGTTATACAGAAGACAATGGACAGGTGTTGAAGGAGCCCCGCAGACAGCCAATATATTTGCTAATGTCCCTATGAGTGAAAAAATTGAGCTTAGTGTAAATTATGTAAATGATAGGATAGGGGATGCTATCCCAGTTAATAACGATTATATAAATGTTGATTTTGCATATATCACAAGGATTTCTGATCAAACTCGATTATCATACGGATTGAAAGCAGGTATCAATAACTTTAAAATAGATCCTTCAGGCTCTGATGTCGCTAATGATCCTGCATTTGCAGATAATACATCTACTACACAATTAAATGTTGGAGCAGGTTTGTATTTGTTTACTAATAATTTTTATGCAGGTATATCTTCGCCTAACTTGCTTCCTAATGATATAGATATTGATGGTATTGGTGTTGCACAAACAAAAACACATATATATGGTATTGCGGGATATGTTTTTGACTTTGTTGATGAAGTAAAATTAAAACCTTCGATGGTTATTAAGCAGGTTTTAGATTCTCCTTTAACTTTTGATCTTTCGCTAAACTCTTTGATTTATGATAAATTTGAATTAGGAGTATCTTATCGATATAATGACTCTTTTATTGCTTTGGCAGGGTTTAATATTACAAGAAACCTAAAAATAGGATATTCTTATGATTTTAGTGTTAGTGATTTAAGTGGTTATAATAATGGAAGTCATGAAATTGTGATACTTTTTAATTTTGATTTTCTAAAGTTTAGTAATAAATATTCCTCTCCAAGATTTTTCTAGATGATAAAAGCTAAGACATTACTAGTAATAACTGTACTGATTACTCAGTTTGCCTTTTCACAACAAAAAAGCAGAGCAGATCGTTTTTTTGAAAAAGGAGACTATATAAATGCAGCATTACAATATGAAGAAGAGTTAAATCAGGAAGGATATACAAAACATATTCTTAAAAACATTACTACTTCATACTATAATACTTTTCAATTTAGGCAGGCGTATCGATATTTAAAGGTATTGACTTCTGGTAAATTTTATGATAAGGATAAAGCATACGATAATCAGTATAACTTTATGATGTATCAGGTATTATCTGCTTTAGGGAAATATGAAAAATCTGTAGAATACCTCTCTTTGTATAAATCGAATACTACCGTGAGAGATTTTAGTGCCTCTGATGCGATTTCTACAATAGAAGAATTTAAATTGAAAGATGACGATTATACTATAGCAAGTGCTATTTTTAATTCTGAAGCCTCAGAATTTGGAGCTATTAGGAGGGATAGTATTCTTTATTTTACTACCGATAGACGTCCTTATAGTCCTTTGGATAAAAATTATAGGTGGACACATCGCCCGTTTTTAGATATTTATAAGGTAAAAGTAGACCAGAATAACAAACCTGTTTCTGAAATTGAAACTATTTCCAAAGAAATTAATTCAAAACTTCATGAAGGTAATTTTTGCTTTACTGTTGACGGAAATACAATGTACTTATCTAAAAGCAACTCTGAAAAAGGAAAAAAGAAATTTGATAGTATTAATAATAATGCTATTCATTTATATAAAACTATAAAAGTTGATGGTAAATGGGGTAAACCTGAGAAATTAGAATTTAATGACATAAACTATTCTATAGAGCACCCATCATTAAATGTAACTGGGGATATATTATATTTTAGTTCCAATATGCCTGGAGGATATGGGGATTTTGATATTTATTTTGTTACTATAAATCAGGATGGAACATATGGTAAACCAGTTAATATGGGGCCAACAATTAATACTGAACATAGAGAACAGTTTCCGTTTATTTCAGAAAAAGGGCATTTGTTTTTTTCCTCAAACGGACATTTAGGGTTAGGAATGATGGATATATTTGTTTCAGAACTAAGAAGAGAAGAATTTACAAAACCTATTAATTTGGGAGCGCCAATTAATTCTAGCTATGATGATTTTTCTATAACTTATTATAATGAAACAGACGGTTTTTTTGCTTCTAATCGTAAAAAAACAGGAGATGATATTTACTCTTTTTCTCAGATAGGAGAAATTTTTCCGCGAGAGTATAGAGCACGTTTTGAAGTTCGTGATTTTGCAACCGATAATTATATAGCCAATTCAGATGTTGTCTTGTATACTAATGATAATGAAAAGGTATATGAAAGTCAATTAGATTCTATTGCAGCTTTTGATATTAAGATACTTTCTGGGAGATATAACTTTAAAGCTTCTGCAAATAAATATAAAACTAGGATCAAACCGTTGGTGGTTAAAGAAAAAGAAGAAGAGACCTACATCATTTATTTAGATAGAGCAAAAGATGCGATTATTGTAACCGATGAGAATAATGATAAAAATAGGGTGCAAATCAAGGATAGCACTAATATCAATGAACGTACTAGGATCAGTGAATCTAGTACACGTAGGAAAGAAGAAATTACCAAAACCAGACTAAGAGAAATCCTTCTTGCAGATAAAGATGGTCCTCCAGTTATAGAAAGAAATGGAAAACTCTATTTTAATATGCCTCCAATTTATTTTGATTATGATAAATGGAATATCCGAGCTGATTCTAAAAAAGTACTGGATAAACTTGCGGCAAAGTTAGAACGATATAAAACCGTTTATATTAACATAAGTTCTCATACCGATAGTAGAGGTACAGAATCATATAATCAGGTATTATCAGCCAAAAGAGCTGAATCTACGCGTAATTATCTTGCTTTGGTAGGATATATAAATGCAAGGAGAATGCAGTTTGTTGGGTTTGGAGAATCACAACCTTTAATTGACTGTGATAGTAAAGTGTGTACAGAAGAAGATCATCAAACCAATAGGAGAAGTGAATTCGAAATTATTAGATATTAATGATTTGCTGAAACACATTATAATCTTTTGTTTTCTAAAAAATTAAATTGTAATTTTGCACTCCTTTTTAACGAATAAGAGAATTAAAAAGGACATTGTTTAATTTTAATTAATACTTCTGTATAATTTTCGTCTTGATTCTCAATAATATATAGGATACAAATTTTATCTTCAATGTCTGAAGAAACAAAAAACACAGACGTTCAGGAAGTAAAGGCTCAAGCAGTAGCTGAAACCCCACAACAAGCAAATCCTGAACAATTTTTAAAAGAATTTAATTGGCATAACTATGAAGAAGGGATAGATCCTATCGCTGATTCAAAACTTGAAGAGTTTGAAAAGTTAGTTGCCGAGAATTTTGTAGATACTCTAAATGATGAGGTCGTGGACGGAACAGTAATTAACATTACTGATCGTGATGCTATTATTGATATCAACGCCAAAAGTGAAGGGGTTATTTCATTAAACGAATTTCGTTATAATCCAGATCTTAAAGTAGGAGATAAGGTAGAAGTTTTAATTGATGTGCGTGAAGATGCGACAGGTCAGTTAATTTTATCTCACCGTAAAGCCCGCGTGATTAAAGCATGGGATAGAGTAAATGGTGCTCATGATACAGGCGAGATCGTAAATGGTTTTGTGAAATGTAGAACCAAAGGTGGTATGATTGTAGATGTATTTGGTATTGAAGCATTTTTGCCAGGTTCTCAGATCGATGTAAAACCAATTCGTGATTATGATGCATATGTAGGGAAAACAATGGAATTTAAAGTGGTAAAAATAAACCACGAATTTAAAAACGTTGTAGTATCCCATAAAGCACTTATCGAAGCAGATATTGAAGAACAGAAAAAAGAAATTATTGGTCAATTAGAAAAAGGTCAGGTATTAGAAGGTACTGTTAAGAATATTACTTCTTATGGTGTATTTGTTGATCTTGGAGGAGTTGATGGATTAGTTCATATTACAGACCTTTCTTGGTCTAGAATCAACCATCCAAATGAGATCGTTGAGCTTGATCAGAAATTGAATGTAGTTATCTTAGACTTTGATGAAGCTAAAACTCGTATTCAATTAGGTCTTAAACAACTAAAACCGCACCCATGGGAAGCTCTTAACAAAGAACTTAAGGTAGGGGATAAAGTTAAAGGTAAGGTTGTTGTAATCGCAGATTACGGTGCCTTTATTGAAGTTGAAGAAGGAGTAGAAGGGTTAATTCACGTTTCTGAAATGTCATGGTCTACGCATTTGCGTTCTGCTCAAGATTTTGTAAAAGTTGGTGATCAGGTAGAAGCTGTAATTCTTACTTTGGATAGAGAAGAACGTAAAATGTCTCTAGGTATCAAGCAATTAACGCCAGATCCATGGACAGATATTACTACAAAATACCCTGTTGGATCTAAGCATAATGGTATTGTTCGTAACTTCACTAATTTTGGTGTATTCGTAGAATTAGAAGAAGGTATTGATGGTCTAATTTATATTTCAGATCTTTCGTGGACTAAGAAAATTAAGCATCCATCAGACTTTACTAATGTAGGTGATAAACTTGATGTGATTGTTCTTGAACTTGATGTAGAAGGACGTAAGTTAAGTCTTGGTCATAAACAAACAGAAGATAATCCTTGGGATAAATATGAAAGTGAATTTGCTTTAGGGACTAAACATACTGCTACAATTGGCGAAATCGTAGACAAAGGTGCTACTATAGATTTCAATGAAGATGTAGTTGCTTTTGTACCATCCCGTCATCTCGAAAAAGAAGATGGAAGCAAACTTAAGAAAGGTGATGAAGCAGAATTCCAAATTATTGAATTCAATAAAGAATTCAAAAGAGTAGTTGCTTCTCATACAGCTTTATTTAAAGCCGAAGAAGCTAAGATTGTTAAACAAGCTACAAAGAAAGCTGCTGCAAGTTCAGCAGAAAAAACAACGCTTGGTGATATTGACGCATTAGCAGATCTTAAAGCTAAAATGGAAAAAGGAGAGAAGTAATCTCAATATTTTTTTAATA
>CAKMZM010000065.1:0-4612 GCA_929200365.1 uncultured Flavobacteriaceae bacterium
CTATAGATGAGGGATTTTCTCTCACTCCCCAATAAAAACATTAATCAATTATAACCTACTTAAAATAATCCAATAATATTCCTTTTTTAGAAGAAGACACTGCCAACTCTTTTCCCGAAGAAAGTACAATACTCCCCCCCTTCCCTTTCCGATATCGTGTTATTTTACTCACATTTACCAAATAACTTTTATGAGTTCTTACAAACCCATGTTGATTTAAAGATTCTTCAAAATATTTCAACGTTTTACTCACTAGCTTCTGTCCTTTATCTAAATAAATTTTTGTATAGTTATCATCAGCTTCGCAATACATAATATCAGAAATCTGTAAGACTTCAAAACCATCTTGTTGTGGGATTGTAATTTTACCCTCGACAGTAGTTACTTTAGGAACCAAAACAGTATCCAACAAAGCGGCTTCCCGTTGTTTTATATAGCTTACATGATCAACAGCTTTGATAAGATGATCAATTGCAATAGGTTTTAACAAGTAATAGGTTGCCTGAGCATTTAGAGCATCTACTGCATAATGATCATAGGCGGTTACAAAGACAATTTCGAATGTGCGATCAGGCACTTGCTCTAATAAATCAAATGCATTGCCATAAGGCATTTCTACATCCAGAAACAACATATCAGGAGTGTAAGATTCTAGCAATACTAATGTTTCTTTTACACTGGCTGCCTCTCCCAGAATAGTAACTCCCGAACAATATTTTCCTATATAATTTCTTAATATAGATCGGCTGTTGACCTCATCATCAACTATAATTGTAGTTAAATTCATTTATTTGTCTTTCTTAAGCATTAGTTTTACCTGTGTACCTTCAGCATTCTCTTCGAGATCTGATATCAATACATCTACTTTGTCTCTATACATTTTATTAAGGATGGCAATTCTTTTTTTGATATTACCCATCCCTCTGGATTTTTGAAGTTTTTGATTTTGCGTTTTCAGCTCTTTAGACTTTTTACGTCCAATTCCATCATCAGTGATTGTAATTTCTATACGCTCCTGAGTAGCTTTTTGAAAACGTATGGATAACAGCCCCTTTTCAGTTTTATATCGTAGTCCGTGCCATACCGCATTTTCTACATAAGGTTGCAATAACATAGGAGGAATCATATATTCATTAATATCGATTTCTGGATCAACCTCAACGGTATACTCAAACTTATCCTGAAATCTAAAATGCTCTAATTGTACATATAATCTTAAGAGTCCTATCTCTTTTTCTAACGGAATAAAATCTTCTTCGCTATTCTCTAAAACGGCTCTCATCAAAAGTGAAAAATCAGTAAGGTATCGATTTGCTGTTCTTTCATCACTTGTTGCTATAAATGTGTTTACAGAATTTAAAGCGTTAAAAATAAAATGTGGATTCATTTGGGAACGTAATGATTTCAAAGCCAACAGGTTGTTTGCATACCGCTGTTGTTTCATATTACGATACATCAAATACGCTACAAGAAGTAATGATGCTGTTAACCCGATTAAAAAATAGATTACAATCTGTTGTCGTATACTTTGCTGATTTGCTATTTCTTGTGAGGCAAATGCCAATTCATATTTTGCTTCATTTAACGCTCTGTCTTTCTCTAATGTGGTAATTCTATTTGCTTTCTGTGCCAGCTCTCTACTAAAACGAGCTGCCTGTGATATCTCCTGATCCTTTTGAATATATAATTTATCAATAATTACCTCATATTCTTCAAAAGCATCTGATGCTTTTTTCAACTCTCCTTTTTCTCGATACACCTCTCCTAGTTTTCGGGTCGCATCTTTTTGAACAATAAGATCATTTTTTGAAGCTGCTTCTTTAATGCTTTGTTCTAAGTATGGTATGGCCTCATCATACGCTTCTTGTGCTGCAAATGCACTGGCTATTTTATAATTTTGCACTTGAGTAGTTAAAGAGTTGTCTTTCTCTGCCTGTGGACCTTCATTCTCATTACTTTCTTCAATATCTTCAATATCTTGGAGTGCTTCTTTTCTTAATTGTATCTCTTTACCATAGCTATTACTCTTATTATAAAAATCTGCTGCAACAGATCGTTGCCTCGCTGATGTTTTTTTATCTTTTTGTTGTGCCAGTTGTACCGAATTATCCAAAAAACCCTCTGCATCCCTGATATTCCCTTCCTCTTGTAAGACTTCGGCCAGCTTAGAGTTTAACAGAATCACGTTGTCGCCTAACCTTTTTCTCTGGCTAATAGCAAGCGCTTTATTATAATTAGCAATAGCATCAGGATAGTTTTGTAACCCTTTATAGCAATCTCCCAGACCTTCATAAACAATAGCTTTTTGAATACTACTTAATCTTGATCGCTGCAATTCATCAAAAGTATGTAAGGCTCCCTGATAATTTTTGCTTTCCAGTCGGGCATTGGCCAATTTAATTTTTACATCTGTGTTGTATTTATTTTTAAGACTTAGAAGGTAGTTACTTTCTGCAAGATCTGGCTGTTTCCAATATTCATAAATATCAGCCAACGATTCAAACAATTCAGCTTTTTTATTGTTTGATAAGGGGTCATCATCTCGTATTGTCTCCAAGGCATTAGTAATATATTCTATACTTATAGCGGCATCTTTTTTAAAAGTGTTTTTTGCTGCGCTAAGGTTTTCCTGATACCTTGACTTATTTTTTCGTTCTGAAACTGGGGATAATTCAGCCTCTATAGGATTATCCAGCACTTCAATATCAATTCTTTGGCCATCTTTGATGGTATATTGTATGGTATTAAAACTATCATGGGTAATCATGAGCTCGTCTCCAACACGCGCTTCGATCTTAAAATTACCAAAAACATCGGTTGTTACGGTTCCTTTTCCCAGTACAGTTATTTCTACATCTTTAATTGCTTTTCGGGTCCTCTTTTCCTTTACAGAACCTTTAATACTCATATATTCTGGTTGCTTTACCTTGGCATTTTCTTGTCCCAAAACCAACACAGGAAGAAACCAAAAAAATACTATTATCAAACCGATCTTCTTCATCATACACTATTAAAACAAAGTAAACTTAACCCATTTATGTGGGATAATAAAATTCAAATCCTGTGATTATGCTATTTTATAGCTGCTTTTTAACCTAAAAAAGAAGCTTCCCTAATTAAAAGGATAAGTTCCCTCATTGGCTTTCTCTAATTCCTCATTATAGGTTTTTAATCAAAAAAGTTCGCTATAGTTTTATCCAAAATTAAAAAAGGAAACCATGAAGACATTTTTTACATATAGTATGTTATGCTTGCTTGTTACAATTTCTTGTAATGCAAATAATAAACCCAACTCAGATTTCGCATTTCAAAAAGAAAAGAACCATCTGATTCAAACTACCAAAACTGATCCAAATACACGCAATATACAAGTAGCTTTACTATTAGATACCAGTAATAGTATGGATGGTCTTATTGATCAGGCCAAAGCTCAACTGTGGGAAATTGTAAATGAGCTTTCGTATGCAAAATGTGGTCATAACAAAATAAAACTGGAAATAGCATTATATGAATACGGTAATGATGGTTTACCATCTCAGGAAGGGTTTATCAGACAGGTATTACCATTCTCTGATGATTTAGATAACATATCAAAAGAGCTTTTTGCCCTTACAACCAATGGAGGAAACGAATACTGCGGCAAAGTAATCAATACCTCAATTAATCAATTAGGCTGGAAAAAAAATAATGATCCTCTGAAATTAATTTTCATAGCCGGAAACGAGCCCTTTACCCAGGGACCTGTCGATTATAAAGATGCCGCAACAGATGCGTTAGAAAAAGATATTACGATCAACACCATTTTTTGTGGTAATTACAAACAAGGTATTCAAACCATGTGGAAACACAGTGCAGATATCACCAATGGAGAATACAGTGCAATTGATCATAATCGTGAAACCATACATGTTGCAACACCTTATGATGATATTATTCTTGAACTCAACCATAAATTAAACGGCACTTATATTTATTATGGCCACCAGGGGGCTCAAAAAAGGGAATTACAGGCCGAACAGGATAACAATGCAAGATCTTATAGTGACGCCAATGCTGTAAGTCGAACCGTTAGTAAGAGTTCTGGTTTCTATGAAAACAAAAGCTGGGATCTAATCGATGCCGCAGAAGATGAAGCTTTTGAGGTCGAAAAAGTAGCAAAAGACGAATTACCAAAAGAGCTTAAAGAAAAATCTAAAGCCGAGTTAAAACAATATATCGCAGAAAAAAGTAAAACGCGCAAAGAGATACAACAAAAAATTAAAGAGTTAAATAAAAAGCGTGTATTGTATATTAAAGAAAATAGTAAAAAAGATGACACCAACCTGGAAGCTGCTTTACTAAATGCTATCAAAAAGCAAGGAAGAAAAAAATCTTTCTCCTGGGAAGAGTAAATCATAAAAAATAGTGTATTCCAAAAAAAATAAATATTCAAGATGAAAATAGTTATTAAAGTAATCATACTCATTCTAATACCTCTATCTATACAAGCACAACAACAAAAGGAACTATCAAAATCTAATGTTGATTATGATTCTTTTCTGAAAATATCTGAAGAAATTTCAGAATATAGAAAAGAACGATTAATCCCTCTGGAAACTTTTCTAAAGTATAT
>CAKMZM010000065.1:4712-16495 GCA_929200365.1 uncultured Flavobacteriaceae bacterium
CCATCTAGGCTACGTCTGTAAGATATTCCTCCCCATAAAGTACTGGAACTAAAATCTCTGTATACTTTTAAATTAGCATCAATGGTGCTTTCTTGAGTTTCATCTGTGGCTTGATACATAATAGATGGTTCTAAACTCCAAGGAGTAGTACCAATACCAAATAAATATCCTAAAGAAAAGATATATCTACGTTGATTAGTAGATTCTCGTACTGGGGTATCATTATCAAAAATATCACGAACAGTTGGCAATATATTTTTAACAGTAATATGTGCATACCATTCTAAATAATTATAAGACAACCCTACATCAACATTGTAATACACATCTTTTTGTACTCTATCCAGAATTATAGGATCTGGACCAAAAGGATCATCAAGTCCTCTTAAATCTACATTAGACTGTATAAAACCAGCACTAAGTCCAAAAGACAGCATGTTCAAATCTGTTCTGTCTCTCGAAAACAAAAGATGATGTGCATAGGTTACATAAACTCCTGTTTGAGAAAACCTGCCATTTTCATCTCTATATAAAATTCCTCCTAAACCAGATTTTTCACCAGTTCTAAAATTTATATTTAAAGTTTGCAGATTAGGAGCATTATTCACGTCAAACCATTGTTTTCTTGCTGTAAGTCTAACTTTATTAGCATTGGATGCGCCAGCCATTGCAGGATGTATTAAGTACAAATTATCAGAAAGATAATCAGAGTATACAGGAATACCTTCTTGCGAAAAGACAAACGGAGATACCAGTACTAATACTACTACATAAATTGTTTTTAAGTTCATCTGAGCTCTATCATTTATGGGGCTAAATAGAATTTGTGAATTCAATATAAACTATCATAAGAACAGCTTATATTTTGAAATCTCAACTCTTATTTTTAAAATTAAATCGTTGTATTTCAATTCTTCCAAAGATATAAATTTTTGTCAGAATACAAGATGTATACTTTTATGAGGGAAGACAAATCAAAGAATACACCCTATTCCAAATAATTATTTTCAACCAATTACAAATATTAGAAATCAGCCCCCAATTATTTATTATACTTTTTTGCGCAAAAATAGCTATATTGATATGATAAACAACATCTAAACTAGGTTTTGTGACGAATTTCTTATAATTAGTGATGAAATATTTGAATCGACAACTCTATTATTCTTTAAATCATTTGATTAATTAACTAATTCAGTAACAACAACCAAAATCATGTCTTTTTTGTATTTAAATATATTCAGGATTAGTTAAAAATTGTTTAGCATTATACATGCACTACTAATATTGTGTTGCTTTTTAGTAAATTTGCAAAAAATAGTACATGGAAAAGAATTTTGAAATAAAAATAGAACCTACTTCAAATCCAGGTATTGTTAAGTTTGAAGCTAATTACTTTCTAACTCAACATACCAGTTATGAGTTTGAAAATATAGATCAGGCCAAAAATGCTCCTCTTGTACAACAATTATTTTATTTACCATTTGTAAAAAGGGTATTTGTTTCGCAAAATTTTGTTGCTATAGATAAATATGATATTGTAGAATGGTCTGATGTGCAAGAAGAGGTTGCACTACAAATCAAAAAATATCTTAATAGTGGTCAACCTATTGTTGTTGAAACTGAGGCTAAAGCCACAAAAAAAGTTCCTATTACTATTTATGCAGAGAGTACACCTAATCCTGCTGTATTAAAATTTGTTGCCAACAAAAAATTAGTCACTTCAGGGCATGAATTTAAAAATATTGATGATGCCAGCGAAGCCCCCTTGGTACAAGAATTATTTCATTTTCCGTTTGTTAAAGAAGTATACATTGATGAAAATTATATTTCTATAGGTAAATATGATATGGCAGATTGGAACGATATTACCACAGAGATAAGAGAATTTCTGCAAAGTTATCTGGAACAGGGAAAAGAAGTTTTATCTGCCAATGCTGCTGTGACAAAAGAGAAAGTAGAAAAACAGTCTAATTTAGATTTTGAAAATCTGGATGATGTTTCAAAAGATATTGTAAATATTATTGAAGAATATATAAAACCAGCTGTAGCAAGCGACGGAGGCAACATATTATTTGATTCCTATGACTCTAAAAGCAAAATTGTAAAAGTAGTACTACAAGGTGCTTGTAGTGGATGTCCTTCTTCTACTTTTACATTAAAAAACGGAATAGAAAATATGCTAAAAGAAATGTTAAAAGATAAAGTAGAATATGTAGAAGCTATAAATGGTTAATATTTATAAATAAAGAACCTAAAACATAGTTTTTATCTATATCAATATTATACTAAATCATCAAAACATACATTTTTTAATACATTTCAAACTATTGATCATAGATAATTTATAAAACTGACATATATTAGCTACTTAAAAGAAGTATAGAAATACTTTTTGTTAGTATCATAAGTTAAGAATCATTCTAAGGGTTTTTTTGAACTTTGAATGATTAAAAAATCGCTCAAAAGTAAATTATTGAGATAATGTATGACAATAATAAACATAATAATGTCCAGCATTTTATAAATAATGCTCTCGATAATTTAGAGGTATTTAAAGGGTCATTTACATCACATCAATTTAAGCCTCATTTTCATGAAAGTTATACTATAATTTTTATGGATTATGGAATTGGTGATTATTCTAATGATGCTTCTAATTTCATTTTATCCACTGGCTCAATTCTTGTTTTCAATCCCTATGAAGTACACACAGGAAAGCCTGTAAATAATTCTCCTTGGAACTTTCTTACTATGTATGTTCCTATTGGACTTATGAAAAAGGCTATGGATATGCTAAACCTATCTATAGAGTTACCTATTTTCAAAGAAAATATTATAAACAATAAAATATTATTCAAAAAAGGAAAAGCAGTATTTCCGAATCTAATATATAATCAACATAATCCAAAGTCTGAATGTTTACTTATGAATTTTCTTAAAGAGCTTATTCAAAGGCATGCATTTACTGAAATAAATAATGAGCCAATTTCAGAAAAATTTATGGTTGCAAAGCAAATCAAAGAGTATTTACACGACCATTATCTCGAAGAAGTTTCGACAAATGATCTTTCTAACTTAACAGGTATTTCAGAATATGGATTGATCAAATCTTTTAAAAAATATTATCAACTTCCTCCTCATCAATATCTCGTAAACCTCAGAATAGAAAAAGCCAAAAAACTGCTAACAAAAAGATTATCTGCCACAGAGGTTGCTTACCAGTCTGGTTTTTTTGATCAGAGTCATTTTACCCGGCATTTTAAAAAAATAATAGGTATTACTCCTAAACAATTTGCCAATAAGGTAATTACCTAAAACATCTTCTTATAGACTACAAAACAGCATTCTATCTCCATTTTATTTTATAAAATCGATACCTATATACGGTTGCAATTTTGTACTATTTTTTCAATTTTATTCTTCACAATTTGCATCCATTAATTTTTGGTTCATAAAAATCCGATGTATCAAAAAATATAGTAACCAAAATCCAATGCTCAATATTGGATGTAAAATATGTTAAAAAAGAAAATATGGTACAAGATATTCAGGACAATGAGATAAAAAATCTTATAGCAGAAGAAACAGAGCGTCAAGAACATGGAATAGAGCTAATTGCCTCAGAAAACTTTACATCTAAGCAGGTTATGTCTGCCATGGGATCTTCTCTAACCAATAAATATGCAGAAGGACTTCCTGGAAAACGATATTATGGAGGTTGCGAAGTAGTCGATAAAGTAGAAACACTAGCAATAGATAGAGCTGCAAAACTCTTTGGAGCAGAATGGGTAAATGTACAACCACACTCTGGGGCACAAGCAAATGCAGCTGTAATGCTAGGATGTCTCAACCCTGGTGATAAAATACTAGGTTTTGATTTATCACATGGAGGTCATCTTACCCACGGATCACCAGTAAATTTTTCGGGAAAACTATATCAACCAAGTTTTTATGGGGTAGAGCAAGAAACAGGTCTTATCAATTGGGATACTGTTGCAGAAACCGCAGAAAGAGAAAAACCTAAATTAATTGTTTGTGGAGCATCTGCCTATAGTCGCGATTGGGATTATGAACGATTAAGGGCTATTGCAGATCAAGTAGGAGCTCTATTATTGGCAGATATCTCTCATCCAGCAGGGTTAATCGCTAAAGGTTTATTAAACGACCCAATAAAGCATTGTCATATTGTAACTACCACAACACACAAAACATTGAGAGGTCCTAGAGGAGGTATGATTATGATGGGGCAGGATTTTGAAAACCCATGGGGTCATGCTACCAAAAAAGGAGTAATCAAGATGATGTCTAATGTTTTAGACATGGCTGTTTTCCCTGGAACACAAGGAGGACCATTAGAGCATGTAATCGCTGCAAAGGCTGTAGCATTTGGCGAAGCACTTACCGATGATTATAAAGTATATGTAGGACAAGTAGCAAAGAATGCCAAAACGATGTGTGCTGCTTTAATAGAAAGAGGGTATGACATTATCTCTAACGGAACCGATAATCATATGGCACTTATTGACCTACGATCAAAAGACATCACAGGAAAATTAGCAGAAAACACATTGATAAAAGCAGATATTACGATTAATAAGAACATGGTTCCTTTTGATGATAAATCACCATTTGTAACCTCTGGTATGCGATTAGGAACATCAGCAATTACAACCAGAGGAATGAAAGAAGATGATATGTATACCATGGTTGGTTTTATAGACGAAGTATTATCAAATCACGATAATGATGCTAAGATTTCATCGATCAAAAGAGAAATAAATAACTGGATGAAAAATTTTCCATTGTACAAATAAAAACAAGCGGATAGTTATCTTATGAAAGATCTAAGTACACTTAAACAAGAATTTCTACCAAGACATATAGGTCCTGATAAAAAGGAAATTGATCAAATGCTAAACGTGATTGGCGTTTCATCATTAACGCAGTTAATTGATGAAACAGTTCCAAAAAATATTCGTTCTACAAAACCATTAACATTACCCGCAGCTCAAACAGAATTGGAGTTTCTAACCAACTTCAAATCTATGATGGAAAACAATAAAGTATTCCGCTCATTTATAGGAATGGGATATCACGATTGCATAGTACCTCCTGTTATTCAAAGAAATATCCTAGAGAACCCTGCTTGGTATACAGCATACACGCCATATCAGGCAGAGATCGCACAAGGTAGACTAGAAGCCTTGATCAACTATCAAACCATGATAACCGATCTTACTGGGATGGAACTTGCCAATGCTTCCCTTTTGGATGAAGCCACAGCTGCTGCAGAAGCTATGACACTTCTATATCGCGTAAAAAGTAGAGCAAAAAAACAAGCCAGTACATTCTTTATTGATAAAAAAACATTTCCGCACACTATAGAACTTATCATAGGTCGTGCAGAACCTATTGGTATTAATGTCGTTGTTGGAGATATCGCTGAACTTGACTTCTCTGACCCAGATATTTTTGGGCTTCTTATACAATATCCAGATAGTGATGGAGCAATTACTGATCCAATGCCATATATTGCTGAAGCACAAAAACATGAAGTAAAAATTGCTGTAGTATCAGATTTAATGGCATTAACACATATTACTGCGCCAGGTGAAATGGAAGTAGATGTAGTTGTAGGCACCTCACAAAGATTTGGAGTACCTCTAGGATATGGAGGACCACATGCTGCTTATTTTGCCACAAAAGAGGCGTATAAACGTCATGTCCCTGGTAGAATTATTGGAGTAACAGAAGATAGTCATGGTCGTCCTGCATATCGAATGGCGCTACAAACGAGAGAGCAACACATTAAACGAGAAAAAGCCACCTCTAATATCTGTACCGCTCAAGTATTACTTGCCGTAATGGCTGGAATGTATGCTGTATATCACGGTAAAGATGGTATAGCTCAGATTGCCAACAAAATCCATTTATCAACCTCGAAGCTTAATCAAGAATTAGAGAAACTTGGATATACGCAAACGAATACTCATTTTTTCGACACTTTAAAAATTAAAGTAGAAGATAAGGAAAATATCAAAAAATTAGCGCTAGATAAAGAAATCAATTTCAGATATTTTGATGACAATCATATAGGGATATCACTGCACGAAAAAACGACATTAACAGATCTACAAGATATCGTCGAAATCTTCGCTATTGCAAAGGGTAAAACTATAAAAATAACAGATTGGAAAATTGATGCAACTGCAATTCCTGCTTCTTTACAAAGAAAATCTTCTTATCTAGAACACCCTGTATTTAATTCTTATCAGGCAGAGCATGAAATGCTTAGATATCTAAAAAGATTAGAAAATAAAGATCTCTCGCTAGTACATTCTATGATTGCTTTAGGTTCATGCACCATGAAACTGAATGCAACTACAGAAATGATACCTTTATCTTGGAGTGAGCTTAATATCCATCCTTTTGTACCAGTAAATCAAGCAAAAGGGTATCATCAAATGTTTGAACATTTGGCTTCATGGCTAGCAGAAATCACTGGTTTATACACTACCTCCCTACAACCAAATAGTGGAGCTCAGGGAGAACTTGCTGGCTTAATGGTTATAAAAGCATATTATGCAGATAAAAACCAAACCCACAGAAATATAACTCTTATCCCATCCTCTGCGCATGGTACCAATCCTGCAACAGCAACTATGGCGGGGCAACAAGTAGTTATTGTATCCTGTAGAGAAAATGGAGATATCGATATTGATGACTTGCGTGTTAAAGCCGAAAAACATAAGGATAATTTAATGGCATTAATGGTTACCTACCCTTCTACTCACGGTGTGTTTGAAGAAAACATCAAAGAAGCCTGTGAAATTATTCATGATAATGGAGGAAAAGTATATCTGGATGGAGCAAATCTAAATGCTCAATTAGGATTAACAAGCCCTGGAATTATTGGTGGAGATGTATGCCATCTTAACCTTCATAAAACTTTTTGTATCCCACATGGTGGTGGTGGACCAGGAATGGGTCCTATTGCAGTAAGTAAAGAACTTGCTCCATTTATACCAGGTAATGCTGTAGTAAAAAATGCAGGAGGAGAAAAGGCTATCGCGGCTATCTCTGCAGCCCCTTGGGGTAGTGCAAGTATCCTTTCTATTTCCTATGCGTATATTGCATTAATGGGTGGTGAAGGATTAACCTCTGCTACAAAAATGGCAATTCTAAATGCTAACTACATAAAAGAAAAGCTTGTTGATCATTATCCTATCCTATTTACAGGAGAAAAAGGTCGCAATGCCCATGAGCTTATTATCGATTGTAGAGCATTTAAAGAAGAAGATATTACCGTAACTGATATTGCAAAAAGACTTATGGATTACGGATTTCATGCACCAACTGTATCATTTCCAGTTGCAGGAACCATTATGATAGAGCCTACAGAGAGTGAGACTATAGAAGAACTTGATCGCTTTATTGATGCTATGATTAGCATAAGAAATGAAATACAGGAAATAACAAACGGAACAGCTTCAAGAGAGCATAATGTATTAAAAAATGCACCTCATACCATGGAGTTTATCGCTCAGGATAATTGGGATATGCCATATTCCCGAACAAAAGCTGCTTTCCCATTATCTCATATAAAAAGTAATAAATTCTGGCCTAGTGTAGGTCGTGTAAATGATGCTCATGGAGATCGAAACTTAATATGTAGTTGCTTACCTATTTCAGTTTTTGAAGAAAATATTAAGAATACAGAAATAATTATAAACTAATATGGAAACAGAATTAATAAGTATAGCTCTCGAAGCTAAGCACCAAGAATTGGGAGCAAAAATGGTCCCATTTGCAGGATATTTAATGCCACTTCAATATACCTCTGTAGTACAGGAGCACAAAACTGTAAGAGAAGGTGTTGGTATATTTGACGTATCACATATGGGTGAATTTATCCTTAGAGGACCTAAAGCGCTAGATTTAATTCAGAAAATAAGTAGTAATGATGCCACTAAATTAAATATTGGGAGTGCTCAGTATTCTTGTATGCCCAATGACAAAGGTGGTGTTGTAGATGATCTTATTATCTATAAACTAGGTGACGAAGAATATCTTTTGGTAGTTAATGCTTCTAACATCGAAAAGGATTGGAACTGGATAAAAAGTCATAACACAGATAATGTAGAAATGATTGATCGTTCTAATGAGATGTCACTTTTTGCAGTACAAGGACCACTTGCAAGCCAGATATTACAAAAAATCACAAAAGTAACGCTTGCTGATATTCCATATTACACGTTTGTTATAGGTGAAATAGGGGGAATACAAGATGTAATTATTTCTGCTACAGGATACACTGGTGCAGGAGGTTTTGAGCTTTATGTTCCTAATTCTGGAGCAGAACAACTTTGGGATGCAATTCTCGAAATTGGAAAAGAAGATAACATTCAGCCTATCGGACTTGGAGCAAGAGATACATTACGATTAGAAATGGGATTCTGTCTTTATGGAAATGATATTGATGATACTACCTCTCCATTAGAAGCAGGATTAGGTTGGATTACAAAATTTACTAAACCTTTTATCAATTCTGAAGCCTTACAAAAACAAAAATCAGAAGGAATTACTCGAAAATTAGTTGGTTTTGAAATGATAGAAAAAGGTATCCCTAGAGCTGGGTATGCAATATATAATGAAAATAATGAACTCATCGGAAAAGTAACTTCTGGAAGTCAATCACCTATATTAGAAAAAGGAATAGGACTTGGTTATGTAACTATTCCTCACGCTAAAGCAGATAGTACCATTTTTATCGAAATTCGAAATAAACGCATTAAAGCAGTAGTTAAAAAAACACCTTTTATAAAAAAATAAAACTATGAATATCCCAGAAGAATTAAAATATAGTAAAGATCACGAATGGATCAGAATAGAGAACAATATTGCTCATATAGGTATTACCGATTTTGCACAAGGTGAGTTAGGAGATATCGTTTATGTAGAACTCGAATCTTTGGATGAAGAGCTTAACGAAGGAGAAGTAATGGGATCTATTGAAGCAGTTAAAACCGTTTCTGATATTTTTATGCCAGTTTCGGGCACTGTTATTGAAATTAATGAGGAGCTCGAGTCAAATCCAGAAATGGTAAATTCTGACCCTTATACTAATGGTTGGCTTGCCAAAATAGAGATTTCTAATCCAGATGAAATTGATGCCTTACTAGATGCTGATGGGTATAAGAAATTGATAGGCGCACAATAATAGTTTCCTATCAGAGATTTAACTAGGCTTGCTTTTAAACGATAAATTGATAATTATATCGAGAAATCAAATAAAAGAATACATGTAGTTTTTTCTAAAAAGCAACAGTTTGTTGTATCTTAGATATTCTTATATTTTTTAATTTAAAAAACTCACAACATGGCGATTATTAAAGTTATCGAAGTATTAGCAAATTCTGAAAAAAGCTGGGAAGATGCTACTAGAAATGCTGTAAAACAAGCTAGTAAATCTGTAAAAAACATTAGATCTGCTTATGTTGCAGATCAAAGTGTTGTGGTTAAAGACAATGATGTAACAGAATTCAGAGTAAACCTAAAAATCTCTTTTGAAGTAAAATAAAAAGTTTTATTACTTCTTTATAAAAAGCATCCTGATGTATTCGGGATGCTTTTTATATTTTTATACATTACTAAAATCGACTCTGGTGAAATTTTTATGTATCACTACATTATCGCTATTATTCACAACATGCACAAGTCAAAATAAATCATCTATGGAACAACATGCTTATACTAATGATCTTATTCATGAAACTAGTCCATATCTCCTGCAACATGCTCACAATCCTGTAAATTGGAAACCTTGGGGAGAAGAAGCACTACAGCAAGCTAAAAAAGAAAGCAAGCTTATTATTGTAAGTATAGGATACGCAGCTTGCCATTGGTGTCATGTTATGGAGCATGAAAGCTTTGAGGATCCTAAGGTAGCAGAAATCATGAATACGAATTATGTGAATATTAAAGTAGATCGTGAAGAACGCCCCGATATCGATCAGGTATATATGAGTGCAGTACAATTAATGACTGGTAGTGGTGGTTGGCCTCTTAATATGGTTATATTGCCCGACGGAAGACCTGTTTGGGGAGGTACTTATTTTCCTAAAGGAAATTGGGTTGATGCCTTAAAACAAATTGCAAATTTATATAAAAAACAACCCGATAAGCTAATAGAATATGCCGAAAAACTAGAACAAGGAATCAAGGCTGTTGATCTTATCGAAGTAAACACTAATGCTATTAATTTTGATAAAGAATTTATAGCGACTTCTGTAAAAGAATGGAGTTCTCATTTTGACCATCAAAAAGGAGGTACAAAACGAGTTCCTAAATTTATGATGCCCAATAATTATCATTTCCTTCTTCGATATGCATATCAAACTAAAGATGAAACACTATTAAAATTTGTAAAAAACACCCTGACAAAAATATCATATGGCGGGATATATGATCATGTTGGAGGAGGGTTTGCACGATATTCTACAGATGGGAAATGGCATGTTCCTCACTTTGAAAAAATGTTGTATGATAATGCACAATTAGTAAGTCTGTATTCTGATGCTTTTTTAGTTACCAAAGACCCCTGGTTTAAAGATGTGGTTTATGAAACTTTAGATTTTGTAGCAAGAGAGCTTACTAATAAAGACGGTGCTTTTTATTCGTCTTTAGATGCAGATAGTAAAACTTTGAACGGAGAACTAGAAGAAGGTGCTTTTTATGTATGGACCAAAGAAGAATTAAAAAAAATAGTATCTGATACTGACTACTCCCTCTTTGCTGATTATTATAATATAAATTCATATGGTTTCTGGGAAAAAGAAAACTATGTTTTAATTAGAAAGGATGCTCATCAAAAGTTTTGTGCTGAACATAATATTGACAGTGAAGTCTTGATTAAAAAAATCTCTCAATGGAAACAAGTTTTACTTCAAGAGCGTGAAAAACGCTCTCGACCACGATTAGATGACAAAACCTTAACCTCTTGGAATGCTTTAATGCTAAAAGGGTATCTAGATGCCTATAGAGCTTTTGGCGAGAAAAGGTTTTTGGATGCTGCCATAAAAAACGCAAAATTTATCAAAACTACTCAGTTAAAAAATGATAATTCCTTATTTCATAATTATAAAAATGGTAAAAGTACTATTAATGGGTATTTAGAAGATTATGCATTAGTTATCGAGGCTTTTATAGCCTTATATCAAAACACATTTGACTCAGAATGGTTAGAGGTATCAGAACAACTTACACAATATACTTTACATCACTTTTTCAATGAGAACAAGAATATATTCTATTTTACTTCTGATCAAGATCCAAAATTAATTACACGTACTATAGAATATCAGGATAATGTAATCCCAGCATCCAATTCGATTATGGCTAAAAACTTATTTCTATTATCTCATTATTTTGATCGCTCTGATTACAAAGAAATAAGTAAACAAATATTACATAATATTCAACCACAAATCAAATCTTATGCATCAGGATACTCTAATTGGTTAGATCTTATGCTTAATTTTTCTTTTAACTTTTATGAATTGGTAATTATAGGTAAAGAAGCAAAAGTTAAACTAAAAGAAGTAAATCAATCTTATATTCCAAATAAACTATTGGCGGGAGGTACATCAGATTCTGATACACCATTATTAAAAAACAGATTTGTTAAAAATAAAACTTTGTTTTATTTATGTGTAAATAATTCATGTAAATATCCAGTTGATGAATTTAAAAACATTTTACTTTTAGAATAATCCTACTTT